>JAHFPR010000039.1:0-10497 GCA_023269645.1 Alphaproteobacteria bacterium
GAATTCCTTGGAAAAATACTTCGTGATCGCCGCCGTCAGCGTCGTCTTCCCATGATCCACATGGCCAATCGTCCCAATGTTGCAGTGCGGCTTCGTGCGGGCAAATTTCTCTTTGGTCATTTTCCTTTCCTCTTTTAAACTAGTTAGTAAATTATTAAACCACCTTCATTTTTATTTTCTAACACCCATCACAAACCCTGCAGCAATATTCGGGCTTTCGGGGTTAACCATCAGCTTCCGATGCAATGGCGATACCACTAAATCCATATCTTCCATCGGAATGGCTCCAAGCAACACTTCGTTACCGAATACCAGCACACCAACGTAACACGTGCGATTTTCAAACGATACCTGCACCGGCCCCATATAAGGAATCAGCCGCTTACCACCATCCGCCAAAGTGACCTCACGATCTTCCAGCCTTTCCAGCTTTAGCTGTAATGCTGTATGTTCAGGGATGCAAAGCCACTGCGCACCCGTATCCACAAGCGCGCGCACCTGCATAGGCCGGAGCGTGGCATCCTTCGGGTTCTTCAGCGTTATGTTTGCGTACACCATTCCCATTTTTCTATCCTTACGCAGCCTTTGCCTTGATTTCCTCGGCCACGTTGTTCGGAACCTGCGCGTATTTGGCGAACTCCATCGTGAACTGGGCGCGCCCCTGGCTCATCGAGCGCAACGTGCTCACATAACCGAACATATTGGCGAGGGGTACAGCGGCCTTGATGACGCGGGCGTTACCGCGCTCGTCCATGCCGGAAATCTGCCCGCGGCGGCTATTGAGGTCGCCGATGATGTCGCCCATATAATCTTCCGGGGTCACCACTTCTACGTTCATGACAGGCTCCAGCAGGATAGGACCTGCGGTTTTCATGGCTTCGCGGAAGGCGGAACGCGTGGCAATTTCAAACGCCATCGCGCTGGAATCCACATCGTGATAGTCGCCGTCCGTCAGCGTGACTTTCAGATCAATGACGGGGAAGCCGGCGATGGGACCGGTCTGTACGGCGGCCTTGATGCCTTTTTCTACGCCGGGAATATATTCCTTGGGCACATTGCCGCCCACAATTTCTTCCTCGAACACAATGCCCTCGCCGGGAGCCAGCGGCTCGAATTCCAGGAGGATTTTAGCAAACTGACCTGAACCACCGGTCTGTTTCTTATGCGTGTAGTTGATCTCGGTTTTCTTGCTGATCGTTTCGCGATAAGCCACCTGCGGCGCGCCGATATTGGCTTCCACGCCGAATTCACGGCGCATACGGTCAATGATGATTTCGAGGTGCAGCTCACCCATGCCTTTCAGGATGGTCTGGCCGGATTCCTCATCGGTTTCCACGCGGAGCGAGGGATCTTCCGACACCAACCGCCCGATAGCTTCACCCATTTTCTCCTGGTCGGCCTTGGATTTCGGCTCAACGGCGATTTCGATCACCGGCTCAGGGAATTCCATGCGTTCCAGGATCACGGTGTTGTCAGGGTCGCAGAGCGTATCGCCGGTGGTGACGCTTTTCAGGCCGGCCACGGCGACGATGTCGCCCGCGAACGCTTCCTTAATGTCTTCGCGGTTGTTCGCGTGCATCAGCAACATACGACCAATGCGCTCCTTGCGACTTTTGGTGGAATTTTCTACGCCGTCGCCAGAGCGCAGTACCCCGGAATAGATGCGCACGAAGGTCAGCGAACCCACGAATGGATCTGTCATGATTTTGAAGGCCAAGCCGGCAAATGGCTCACTATCCGAGCTTTTGCAAATGATCTCTGTGTCCCCATTTTTATGGGGCTTGATGGCCTTGGTGGGCTTGATGTCTATGGGGGAGGGGAGATAATCAATCACCGCGTCCAGCATTGGCTGCACACCCTTGTTCTTGAAGGCCGCACCGGTTATGATGGGGACGAACAGCCCGCCGATTGTACCCTTGCGGATACACGCACGGAGCGTTGCTTCCGGAATTTCCTCGCCGTTGAGGTAGGCTTCCATCACAACATCATCAGCTTCCACTGCCAGTTCCAGCAGCTTCTCGCGGTATTTCGCGGCCAGTTCGATGAGGTCGGCGGGGATGGGGTTTTCAGCGTATTTCGCGCCCATTTCATCGCCTTCCCAGAGGATGGCGTTCATTTTCACGAGATCAACCACACCCCGGAACGTATCTTCCGCACCAACGGGAAGCTGCAGCACCAGCGGCTTCGCGCCGAGGCGATCCGCCACCATGTCCACGCAGCGGAAGAAATTTGCGCCGGTACGATCCATCTTGTTGACGAAACAGATGCGCGGAACACCGTATTTATCCGCCTGCCGCCATACAGTTTCGGATTGAGGCTCAACGCCCGCTACGCCGTCAAACACCGTGATCGCGCCGTCCAGCACACGCAAGCTGCGCTCCACCTCGATGGTAAAATCCACGTGGCCGGGAGTGTCAATAATGTTAATGCGGTGAGGGACGCCATTCCGGTCGTTCCAGAAACAGGTGGTGGCGGCGGAGGTAATCGTGATCCCACGCTCCTGCTCCTGCTCCATCCAGTCCATCGTGGCCGCGCCTTCGTGCACCTCACCAATCTTGTGCGATTTGCCGGTATAATAGAGCACACGCTCGGTCGTCGTTGTTTTGCCCGCGTCGATGTGTGCGCAGATGCCGATGTTGCGGTAGCGTTCTATGGGGTGTAAACGGGGCATTTTTTTCTCGTTATTCGTTAATTAGTTAATCGTTACTGGTTATTCGCGCCGTTATTCCATTAACGAGTAACGAATAACAAATAACGCTTTTTTACCACCGATAATGGCTGAACGCCTTGTTTGCATCCGCCATTTTGTGGGTGTCTTCGCGTTTCTTGATGGACGTACCACGGTTATTGAATGCATCCAGCAGTTCATTAGCCAGGCGGTCTTTCATCGTTTTCTCGCCGCGCGATTTCGCAGCACCGATGAGCCAGCGCATGGAAAGCTGCTCGGCGCGGGTGGAGCGCACTTCCACCGGAACCTGATACGTTGCTCCACCAACGCGGCGGGAGCGCACTTCCACCGAAGGCTTCACGTTGTCCACAGCTTGCTTGAACACTTCCAGCGCGTTCTTTTTAGCCTTCGCCTGGATTTCTTCCAGCGCGGAATAAATAATCTTTTCCGCAGCGGATTTCTTGCCATCCTGAATCAGGTAATTGGTAAAGCGCGCAAGGGTAATATCCCCGTATTTAGCATCGGGAAGAATCTTGCGTTTATCGGCTGAGTGACGACGGGACATATCTTTCTCGTTAATCGTTAATCGTTAATAGTTACTCGTTATTCGTACCGTTATCCCATTAACGAGTAACGAGTAACGAATAACGCCTTAAGTTATTTTGGACGTTTCGCGCCGTAGTGCGAACGGCTCTGCTGGCGGTCTTTCACGCCCTGCGTATCGAGCGAACCACGGATGATGTGGTAGCGCACACCGGGAAGATCCTTCACACGGCCACCGCGGATCATCACGATGCTGTGTTCCTGCAGGTTGTGGCCTTCGCCGGGAATGTAGCTGGTAACTTCGTACCCGTTGGAAAGGCGGACGCGCGCCACTTTTCGGAGTGCCGAGTTCGGCTTTTTCGGGGTGGTGGTGTAGACGCGGGTGCATACGCCACGCTTCTGCGGGCTGCATTCCAGTGCCGGAACTTTGTTACGACGGGTCTGTTTCACGCGCGGCTTGCGCACGAGCTGATTGATGGTAGGCATCTTGTTCTCCGCTTGTATGAATTTCAAAAAATGCTTGAAATTCAAGCTCCCATGCTCTGTCAGATAACGCCTTCCGTGCCACGGTATACACGCAAGGAGCGCGCACCATAATGATGCTGCGCTTTGAAGTCAAGGAGAAAAACGGGGGTGGGGAAAGAATCCTTGTCACCTGCAAATTTCTGATTGTCATGCCAGCGAAGGCTGGCATCCAGCCTTCTTAATAAAAAAACCTTTCGCGCCGCAGACGCGACGCTACTGGATACCAGCTCACGCTGGTATGACAACGTCCGAAAAATAGTTCAGTAAAGATTATCCTCTTCCGGCGTTTTCAGATTCGGAGTTTTCGCCTTGCGCGCCGCCTTGAGTTTCGCCTGCACATAGCGCAGCTTGCGCACGGCGAGCCGTTCCCGCAGTATCTCCGGGGTGCGCGGATCGGCGACGATGGAGGCCTCCCGCCCTGTGGCGGGATCAATGGCCGTCACCTTCAGGCTGTTACCGAGGGATACCGTTTCGATGATAATACCTGTATCTTCGTCATTCATTATTCCAGCATAAATCTTCCGGGGGAGTTATCAAGGCACGAACGTGCAGGCGCGTGCTATAAAACCGTATATTAATATGTATATTAAACTATTTTACATTTTATCTTGCATAAACTATCATTTCTGTTATGAGAGACAGCTTTTTATTGCTACGCGGGCTTGTGTTTATGGTAATACCGTATTACACTATTACTATAAACACCTAAGCAAGGAGCAGAGGATGGATATTTCTAAAATGACCTCGAAATATCAGGCCACCATACCGCAGGAAATTAGAAAATTCCTTGGCCTTGGTAAGGGGGATGCTGTAAATTTCCGCATCGAGAACGAGCGTGTGGTGGTGGAAAAAGCGCGCCCGGTGGATTGGCAATTCGCCAGATTTACAGGGGAAACCTTAAGTGAATGGGATTCTCCGGAAGATGACGAGGCGTTCCGTGGTTTATAAACGGCATGATGTCATTGTTGTGCCGTTTCCGTTTACGGACGCATCGCATACAAAGCTGCGTCCGGCACTGGTGCTTTCGGATCAAAAGAGATTCAACGACGCTACCGGGCATATTATTTGCGCGATGATTACAAGCGGCAAGGCTTCTGTCTGGCCGCATGACGTGAAGATTGCGGGCTTGAAGCAGGTGGGGCTTCCGCGCCCGTGTTTTATCCGGATGAAACTGTTTACGCTGGATACGCGTTTTGTGATCCGGACGACGGGAAGTCTGGGAAAGGAAGATAGAGAGGCGGTGATGCAGTCGCTTTTACAGGTGATAGGATAACATAATGACCGAAGAAATAAAACTCAGCAGCCAGGAGCAGATGAAGCGCGCCAGCGGGTTCCTGAAGGGGAACATCGCGGTGGAGCTGGCTGATGGCAAACCGGACATCACCGACGAATCCTACGAACTGCTGAAGTTCCACGGCACGTATTTCGGCTATGACCGCGATACCGCCACCGCGCGTAAAAAGCTGAAGCTGGATAAAAAGTACGAGTTCATGGTGCGTACACGCATCCCCGGCGGGCGGCTCACGGCGCAGCAATATCTTGCGATGGACGACATCGCGGGGAAATATGCGAACGGTACGCTCCGCATCACCACGCGCCAGGTGTTCCAGTTCCATGTGGTGCTGAAGGAGAGCCTGAAAGCGCAGATCGCCGCGATCAACCATGCGCTGCTTTCCACGCAAAGCGGCTGTGGGGATGTGGTGCGCAATATCACCTGTTCGCCAGCCCCCATCCACAACGCAAAATATAAACGCCTGCGCGCCGACGTGGAGCGTGTGGCGGAATTCGTGCGCCCGAAAACCTCCTCCTATAAGGAGTTGTGGCTGGACGAGGAGGTGGATGAAATCCGGGAACGTGCGGTGGGAGAGGATTACGAACCCCTCTACGGCGCAACCTATATGCCGCGCAAGTTCAAAATCGGCCTGATTCTGCCGGAGGATAACGGTATTGACGTGTTCACGCACGATATGGGCGTCGTGCTGGTGTTCGAGGGCGATACGCTGAAGGGCTATAATATCCTGCTCGGCGGCGGCATGGGCATGAAGCATGAGGGCAAGCTGGATTGGAACGAGAAAAAAACCTATCCGCGCCTGGCTGATCCCGTCGCGTTTATCGGCGCGGATGACCTGATTCCAGCGGTGGAAGCGGCGGTGAAGCTCCAGCGTGATTTCGGGGATCGCGGGGATCGCCAGCACGCGCGGCTGAAATATGTGGTGGCTGAGCGCGGGCTGGCATGGACGCGCAAGACGTTCGAGGAATATTTTGCAGCGGCGGGCGGTGGGGAAATCAGCAATCCGGTGGCGGGAATAAAGTATGAAATCCCCACCTGGATGGGCTGGCATGAGCAGGGGGACGGCAAGCTGTTCCTCGGCGTTCCGGTGGCGAGCGGGCGCATCGTGGATTACGATACGCCGCACCCCAGCGGCTATACGGCGGATGGCCATAAGCATTTTGCGAAGGCGCGTTATCGCACGGGGCTGCGTGAAGTCATCCGGAAATACGGCATGAATTGTGTTTTAACGCCCACCGAAGAAATTATTTTATGCGATATATATCATAAGGATAAAGAATCTATTGAATCCATGATATTAAGTTTTGGAATTCCGCTTGCGGAGGATCATACCAAGTTCCAGCTTCACTTCATGACCTGCGTCGCGCTACCCACCTGCGCGAAGGCACTGGCGGAATCCGAGCGTGTGCAGTTCGACATTATGGACGACGTGCAGGCCGCGCTGGACAAGCATAATCTGCATGATGAGCGCATCGCGGTGCGCGTCACCGGCTGCCCGAACGGCTGCGCGCGGCCTTACGTGGGGGACATCGGCATTGTAGGGCGGCTGCCCGGCCATTACGTGCTGTTCATCGGCGGGGATTTTGAGGGCACACGCCTGAACACCAAGGTGTTCGACAAAGTGCCGCAGGAATCCATCGGCACGGTGCTCGACCCGATGTTCGCGCTGTTCGTTTCGGAGCGGCGGGCAGGGGAGGGCTTCGGCGATTTCTGCCATCGCTATGGCGAGGTAAAAGTGGCGGAAACAGCGGCGGCTGCGCTCATCGCCCAGCATAAATGGGCGGTGGTGGAGGTGTAGTTATGAAGAATTATGAGTACATCAAAAAGACTGCGAGGTCTAGCGAAGATGCTCCTTCCCATTGGCCTAAAGGGGTGGTTCCTATCACTATGAACGGCTTAAGTTTATTAGGCTTAGATGAAGATAATCAACCATATTGGGATGGAAAACCCGTTATTATAAAGAAAAAGATTCGTTTAGCTAAATGGGAATTGGCTGCGAGTTTATTGGCGGATTTTGGGGTGTTGTGTGGTGGGATTGGGCAGTTAATAACGGCAATAAAACCATACGTCATGCCCTGAATTTGCAAAGCAAATTCTAGGGGCATCCATCAACCAACAAGCTCGTTGTGAAATAGATCGCCCTAGAATCGCTATGCGATTCAGGCGATGACGAGGAAAGAATTATGTTACCTATCATCCTAGACACAAAAGTGCTCCGCATCATCCTCATCGGCAGCGGCGCGGCCACCGAGCGGCGCAAAAAGTTGCTGGAGGATGCGGGGGGTGTACTTACCCGTCATTGCGAGGAGGCGGAGCCGACGCGGCAATCCAGTGCGGTGGTCTGGATTGCTTCGCCTTCGGCTCGCAATGACGAGCTTGGCAAAGCACTGGAAAATGCAAATATCGTCTTCATCGCGGATTTCGATGAAGCAACCACCGCGCGTATCTATAGGTTGGCAAAAGCGGCGGGGGCACTGGTGAATGCGGAGGATAAGAAGGAATATTGCGATTTCCATGTGCCCGCTATCGTGCGGAGGGGGGATCTGCTGCTGACGGTTTCCACGAACGCGCAAAGCCCCCGGCTGGCACGGCGCATCCGCCAGAAATTGCAGGAGCAGTTCGGCGCGGAATGGGCGGAGCACACAGCGGAACTGGGAAAATTGCGTCAGCAATGGCTCGCGAAAAATATCCATTTCGACGATCTGGCGAAAAAAACGGACGAGGTGATTGATGCACGGGGGTGGCTAAGGCCGTCATCGCCTGAATCGCGGAGCGATTCTAGGGCGATCCATGCTGAGGCGGGAACGGACGGAGAGATGGATACCCCTAGAATTGCCTTCGGCAATTCAGGGCATGACGGTAAAGAGAAGGTCAAGCCATGACCGCATCCTTAAGCCGCCTGCAGACTTATTACGGCGATTGGGAGGCGGAAAAGCTTCTCCAGGCGATGATTCTTGACGAGTTCAAGGGGAAAATCGCGCTGATTTCCTCCTTCGGTGCGGATTCGGCACTGCTCATTGAAATGGTGGCGAAGGTGAATTCGGCCACGCCTATCCTGTTCCTGGAAACCGGCAAGCATTTCGCGGAAACGCTGGAGTATGTGGCAATGCTGGAGCGGAAATTCAATCTGAAAGATTTGCGTCGTCTGCGCCCGCGCGAGGATATGCTTGAAAATGCTGACCCGGACGGCGAGCTATGGAAAACGCAGGTGAACCGCTGCTGCTGGATACGCAAGGTGGAGCCGCTGAACAGCGCGCTCGGCACGGGGGAGTTTGAGGCGGTGATTACGGGGCGCAAGCGTTTCCAGACCTCCGACCGCAAGGAAATTGATAATATCGAACTGTTCAGCGACGGCATTTTCCGCATCAATCCGCTTGCGGGCTGGGATAAACACGCTATAAAACGCGAGTTCGCCGGGCGTGCCTTGCCGCAGCATCCGCTGGTGGCGAAGGGATTTCCCAGCATCGGCTGCGAGCCGTGCACGAAGCAGGTGCACCCCGGTGAGGACGAGCGTTCGGGCAGATGGGCGCATACGGTGGATATGCTCGGCACGCAGAAACAGGAATGCGGCATCCACGTGCAGACGGGAAAAGTGACGGGGACGGATTGGTCGGTTTAGGTAATCGTCATTCCTGCCTACGCAGGAATGACGGAGCGGGTGGCGGGTTATGGAGAAACTATTTTATGTTTACATTATGGCAAGTGCCTATAATGGAACGCTTTACGTTGGAGTGACTTCAAATTTACTAAAGCGGGTATGGGAGCATAAAGAAGGAGTTGTTAAAGGTTTTACCAAGCGTTATGACGTAAAAATGCTGGTGTATTACGAAGTGCATGACCGGGCAGAGTATGCAATACCCCGTGAGAAGCAGATAAAGGCCTGGAAACGCCAGTGGAAGATAAATTTGATAGAGAGCATGAATCCGGAATGGAAAGATTTATACGAGACCTTAATTTAGCCATCATGCCAGCGCAGGTGGCTCCGTCATTCCTGCGAAGGCAGGAATCCATGTCGTTGCGAAGCAACGAAGTTAGTGGTGTTTGCCGCTACGCGGCAACATGGATGCCAGCCTTCGCTGGCATGACGAAGAAATTTATTACGAAGATTTATAAATAGGTAGACACTATGAATCACCTCGACAAACTCGAAGCGCAGAGCATTTACATCTTCCGCGAGGCGTTCAACAAAATCAACAATATGGCGATGTTGTGGAGTTTCGGGAAAGATAGCAACGTGATGATCCACCTTGCGCGGAAGGCGTTTTTCGGCAAGGTTCCGTTCCCGCTCATCCATGTGGATACGGAGCTGGAATTTCCGGAGGTGTATGCCTTCCGTGATCGCTACGTGGAACAGTGGAACATCCAGTTCATCGGCCCCGTCGCGCCCCCCATCGAGGCGACGGACGCGAGCCTGCCCTGGGCGGCGCGCGTGGCGGCGCGGAAAACGCTGGGACTCAAAGAGGTGCTGAAAGCGCATCATTTCAACGGCATCATAACGGGCATCCGCCGTGATGAGGAGGGCACACGCGCGAAGGAGCGTTATTTTTCCCCCCGCGATGCCGAGGGTAACTGGGACGTGAAGGATCAGCCGCCGGAATTCTGGGATCAGTTCATGACCGATTTCCCCCCCGGAACCCACGTGCGCATCCATCCGCTGCTGCACTGGACGGAACTGGACATCTGGCAGTATATCGAGCGCGAGCAAATCCCCATCGTGCCGCTGTACCTGGCGAAAACCTATGGCGAATTCCACGGGCGCAATTTTGAGGGCAAATCCATGCGCTTCCGCAGCCTCGGCGAAATCGGCATCACCTGGCCGCTGGAAAGCACCGCCGACACCATCGAGAAAATCATCGCGGAACTGAAGGTGACCAAAACCTCCGAACGCTCCGGCAGGCCGATGGGCAAGGATGAGGACGAAGCCGCGTTCGAGAAGCTGCGCGCGGCGGGTTATATGTGACGGCAGGATATTTTACCGGCGCAGCGAAAGAATAGCCTTCCGCGCCAGCGCATCCGCGCGTTCGTTGCCATCGTGGCCGTTATGGCCTTTCACCCAGTGCCAGGTGACTTCGTGCGACTGGATTTCCTTATCCAGTTCCTGCCAGAGATCAACATTTTTTACAGGCTGCCTGCTGGCGGTTTTCCAACCGTTCCGCTTCCATCCCTTGATCCATTCCGTGATGCCGTGCATGACATATTTACTATCGGTGACGATCTCCACCCGGCACGGATTTTTAAGCTGCTGCAGCGCGCGGATGACAGCGGTAAGCTCCATGCGGTTGTTGGTGGTGGCATCCTCCCCGCCGGAAAGCTCTTTCATATGATCGCCGGATTGCAGCAACGCGCCCCATCCGCCGGGTCCGGGGTTTCCGGAGCAAGCACCATCCGTATGGATAATCACGTGTTTTTTCATTTGCGTTAGTGATTTGTTAACGATTATGTGCTACAATGCGCACTCTACAACAAATTT
>JAHFPR010000039.1:10513-11517 GCA_023269645.1 Alphaproteobacteria bacterium
CGCATAGCTGATTTACAGGCACATGATGCTGAAGATAATGAGCAAACCCCACCTGTTACAAATCCCGGCATTACAGGGGAAATTCTGGATACTGTGCATCAATCGCTCCAGGAAGCATTGAGAAATCAGAGGATTGCCACACCTGATGGGGAATATCCCCTTGATGATGTGCGGCAGCAACAGGCTGAAATACTGGCTTCGGTAATTTACGCCACCAGGGTCATGGTGCAAACCCCCGACTTGGACAAGGCACTGGAGGTATACTATGAGCATACCCAGGAAAGTGGCGCGGATGCGGTAGTCGGAGAATTCGCAGCCGTCATGCGGCACTTCTCGAATCCGGCTGATGAATATACCGCGCCCGCTTTATCGGGTTTGCAGCGCGAACTCATTAAGGAATTGCAAACTTCCGTGCGGGAAATGGCAAGGGGAAAGCAGCTTGAGAACAGCATGGCGATAAAAGTTTCCGCAATGGAGCAATCCAACGGGCGCGGAAATGGCCAGCAGCGTTAGCCGGATGCGGCGTTATTAGCTCGGCTTTTCTTCCGTTTTCTTATCATCAGCTTTTTTCTGGCCGATGGAGCCGAAGCGGTTATTAAAGCGGGCGACCTTGCCGGCTTTCTGGTTGATGAGCATACCGCCGCCTGTCCATGCCGGGTGGGATTTGGAATCCACGTCCAGTGTCAGCACATCGCCCTTTTTCCCATAGGTAGAGCGGGTGGTGAAGGTTGTACCGTCTGTCATTTTGACGGTGATTTCATGGTAATCAGGATGGATATTCGCTTTCATAGTACACTCCGCCTTGGGGCATGATAACAGGGTGCGCCTTATACACCCTTATTTTCCAATGTGCAAGTGTGATTTGGAGCATTTTTCGGAAAAGGGCATTGTCCCCTAAAGATAGATATGCTGTCATTCCAGCGAAGGCTGGAATCCAGTAGCGGCGTGTCTACGCCGCTGAAAGACCGTATTTATTTCGCCGCAGACGCGGCTTGCGCTGGATT
>JAHFPR010000040.1 GCA_023269645.1 Alphaproteobacteria bacterium
TCACCTGCAATGCGGGTTCCTCGAACACCAAGCTGGCACTGTTTGACGCGGGGTCGCTGGAGTGCATCGCGCGGGCGCAGGTGGAGAACGATGCGGAAGCGCAGGCGTGGCTTTCATCAAACGGAAATAACACCATCACCGCCATCGGCCACCGGGTGGTGCATGGGGGGCTGCAATTCACCGCGCCGTGTATCGTAACTCCGGCAATCCTCGCCGAGCTGCACAGTCTAATTCCGCTCGCGCCGCTGCATCAGCCGCCCGCGCTGCATCTGATGGAGCGCATGGCCGCGCGTTATCCCGGTGTGCCGCAGATCGCCTGCTTCGATACCGCCTTCCACCACAGCCAGCCGGAAATCGAGCGCAGGCTCCCCCTGCCCCGCCATTATCATGATGAGGGTGTGTTGCGTTACGGTTTCCACGGGCTTTCGTACCAATATATCGCCTCCGTGCTGCCGGAGCATCTGGGCAAAATGGCGGAAGGGAAAATCATCGTCGCGCATCTGGGGAACGGCTCCAGTATGTGCGCCCTGCGGAACCGGAAAAGCATCGCCAGCACGATGGGCTTTTCCACGCTGGAGGGGCTGATGATGGGCACACGCTGCGGTGCGCTCGACCCCGGCGCGGTGCTGCATCTACTGCAGGAAAAACAGATGAGCGCGGAAGCTGTTTCGCACCTGCTTTACCATGAATCCGGGCTGAAGGGCGTATCCGGCATTTCCAGCGATATGCGGGAATTGCTGGCGAGCGGTGCGGCAGCAGCCAAAGCAGCGGTAGAGCTTTACTGCTACCTCGCGGCGAAACATCTCGGCGGGCTGATGATGGCACTGGGCGGGCTGGACGCGCTGGTGTTCACCGGCGGCATCGGCGAGCACGCCGCGCCGGTGCGGGAGAATATCCGCGCGCGCCTCGCATGGCTGGGCGATGTTCCCATCCATGTTATTCCCACGGATGAAGAATCCGTCATTGCTTCCGCGTACCGTGTGCTTGTATCTTCCTGAGGGAGTTTGATGCCCATAAACAGCCAAAGGCCGTCATTCCCGCGCAGGCGGGAATCCATCTATCCACACACAATATGCTGCACTATGGATTCCCGCCTGCGCGGGAATGACGTAAAAAGTAAAGGAAAATGCGCGCATGGCGAAAAAATCTTTTCTGCTCTGGATAGTATTCATGCCGCTGCTGCTGGCGGCGGGGTGGATCGCCGCACACAAAGCCGTCGGTCATCCTGTTGAAGTTGTGCATTCCACGCGCGGGCCGGCGGTGCAGGCGATTTACGCCACGGGCACAGTGGAAGCCACGGTAATGATGCCGATTGCAGCGCGCGCTTCCGCCCGCCTGATGGAGTTGAACGCCGACGAAGGCAGCGACGTAAAAAAAGATCAGGTGCTGGCGAAACTGGAAGACGCAGACCTGCAGCAAACCATCCAGCAACTCCACGCGCAGGAGGATTTTGCGGAAAAGGCATTCCAGCGGCAGGAAGGGCTGCTTAAAAAAGGGTTCGTGTCGCAGGAGGATTACGACCGTGCGCAGTCCAATCTCGAAGCCGCGAAGGCCGCCACGGCGAAAGCTACGTCCCAGGCGGATTTCATGAAGCTGCTGGCTCCGGCGGATGGGCGCATTCTCCGGCGCGACGGTGAAATCGGGCAACTGATCCCCGCGAACCAGCCGGTGTTCTGGCTTTCCTGCTGCGCGCCGCTCCGCATCTCCGCCGAGGTGGATGAAGAGGACATCGCGCTCGTTCAGCCCGGCCTGAAGGTGCTCATCCGCGCGGATGCGTTCCCCGGAAAAATCTTCCACGGCACGGTGCAAAGCATCACCCCGAAGGGCGACCCCGTATCGCGGAGCTACCGTGTGCGCGTTGAGTTCACAGAGGAAACGCCACTGCTCATCGGTATGACTGCCGAAACCAACATCATCATCCATGAACATGAAAACGCGCTGCTGCTTCCGGCGGGCGCGGTGACGCAGGATAGCGTGTGGCTGGTGAGGGATGGGAAACTCGCGCGCGCCACCATCGCCCTGGGTGCAAAGGGGCAGGATCAGGTGGAAATCCTGAGCGGTATCGCGCCGGAGGATGTTGTGGTGCTGAAGCCGGATGCCGTGTTTAAGGAGGGGCAGAAAGTGCGCGTTAATGTTGTGAAATAAGATGCCGTCATCGCCTGAATCGCGGAGCGATTCCAGGGCGATCCATCGCAAGGCGCAGATGGATTCCCCTGGAATTTCTCCTACGGAAAAATTCAGGGAATGACGATAACCGTAGACGATAACCGCCCAAGCATTGGCCGCATAGCATGAACCTTCTCCTCTCCATCGCGTTGAAGCACCTGCTCGCCCGCAAGCGGCAGAGCGTGGTATCGCTGATGGGTATTGTGCTCGGCGTGGCGTTTTTCCTGGCTATTTCCTCGCTGATGCAAGGCTCGCAGAAGGATTTTATCCGGCGGCTGGTGGATAACGTGCCGCATATTTTCATCACGGATGAATACCGCAATCCGCACCGCCAGCCGGTGCAGGAACTTTACCCGGAAGGCGCAGTGGAAATCCGCAGCATCAAGCCGCAGACGGAAACACGCGGAATCCGAGGCTATACGCAGGTTGTCGAATACCTCCGCTCCATTCCTGGGGTACAGGCCTCGCCGATTCTGAGCGGCCAGGGCATCCTGAATTTCGCGGGAAAAAACACCGCCATCGCAATGGATGGCATGATCCCGGAAGACATCAAGGACGTCGTCACCATCCAGAATTACATGGTTTCTGGCAGCATTGATGACCTCGTCACCAACCCCAACGGCATCATCATCGGGCAGGAGCTGGCGCGGGTGTTTTCCCTGAAGCGCGGGGATAACATCACCGTCGCAGCACCCACCGGGCAGGTGCGCGTATTCAAGATACTGGGCATCTTCCGTACTGGCCGCGCGGATTACGACATCAACCACACCTTCATTTCCCTGAAGCGGATGCAGGCACTGCTTGATCGCCCCAACCGCGCCAATGTCATCATTGTCAAATTGCCCGATCCGAACGAAGCGCGCGCGCTAGCCGCGCAAATCGAAAACCGCATCGGCTATAAAAGCGTTTCGTGGCAGGAGGCATCGGAAGACATCATGAGCACCCTCACCATCCGCAACATCATCATGTACACGGTGGTGAGCGCGGTGCTGGTGGTGGCGGCTTTCGGGATTTACAACGTAATTTCCACCGTGGTGCTGGAAAAACAGCGCGACATCGCCATCCTCAAATCAATGGGCTTTCGCGCGCGCGATATACGCTACATCTTCGTGATCCAGGGCTTTCTGCTGGGGATTGCGGGGAATCTGGCGGGCATACCGCTTGGCATGGCACTGATGGCGAGCCTCATGCGTGTGCGCTTCAAGCCGCCGTGGGGCGGGGATTTCATCCAGATGCCCATTGACTGGAGCTTGCCGCAATTCGCCATTGCGGGCGCGTTTGCAATGGCCGCCGCGATGGTCGCCGCGCTGCTTCCGGCGCGCAAGGCAGCGCGTGTGCAGCCGGTCGAAATATTGCGCGGAGGCGCGTGATGGAAATACTCCTGAAAGCGGAAAAACTCACGCGCACACTTCCCGGCGATGTGCCCGTCACGCTGGTGCGGGATGCCAGCCTGGAGGTACGACGCGGCGAGTTCCTTGCCATCACGGGGCCTTCTGGTTCCGGTAAATCCTCGCTGCTCTATCTGCTCGGCCTGCTCGATACGCCGACCAGCGGAAAGCTATGGCTGAACGGGATGGAAACCTCCACCTACAGCGAGGACAGGCTCGCCGACGTGCGCCTCGCGGAGCTGGGATTCGTGTTCCAGTTCCATTTTCTGCTGCCGGAATTTTCGGTACTGGAGAATGTGCTGCTCCCGATGCAGCGGCTTAAAAAACTTGCACCGGAGGCTGCCAGAAAACACGCGGAGGAAATCCTCGCCAGCCTGGGGCTTGCCGACCAGATGCACAAACTGCCGAAGCAATTATCGGGCGGACAGAGCCAGCGCGTCGCCGTTGCGCGGGCACTGGCGAACGATCCGCTTTTGATTCTTGCGGATGAACCCACCGGCAACCTGGATACAGCTTCCAGCATGAATGTTCAGAGCATCCTGAAAGGACTGGCGCATGAGCATGGCCGCACCGTCATCACCGTCACGCACGATACCGCCTTCGCCGCAACCGCCGACCGCATCATCACCATCGTGGATGGGAAAATCGTAGAGCCTTAAGCCTGCAAAAGTTATAGTCATACCCGATAAAAATCTTACATTTTTATCGGGTATGACTATGAAAACCAACTCCGAAAGAGTTGGTTTCCCGCGCCGGAGGCAGCGTATGCCAAATAATATTCTGTAAGAATATTATTTGGAAACACTATATAGCACATCTCCGGAAGCCTACCCTCTTCCCGCATAAAAGCCGTGAAAGAAGGTTACTGAATATTCCGCAGGTTCACCGTAGCGGTGAAGGTATCGCGGAAATAGTGATCCGTCACGTTCAGGGTGGAGTTGCCGGGATTGTAGGCGGGCGTGGCGTAGGTCATGCTCTGCTCCAGTGCCTCTTTCCCGCGCAGCACGAGGCTGAAATCAATTAGCATCGGCTTGCCATCGCTGTTGAAATTCGAGGCGGAAAGCTGAAAATCCTCCACGTAATCCGCTACCAGCGCATCCGCCAGGGTCAGCGTCCAGGCCGCGCCGTTCCAGGTTTCCGTATCCATGAACAGGGCAGTGCGCGTGGGGGAGTTGCGCTGCGCCGCGCGGTAGGTGATGCGCTCCCGCGTCACCATATCCTTATCGTAGATAATCTGTACGCTATCGCAACATCCGCCGCCGCTGTCGGTAATCACCACGGGGCTGGCGATCATGCCATAGGTGGAATTCAGATTCGCGTCCAGCTCCTTATGCCCGGCCATGCGCAGGTCGCGCGTAATCAGCCGTATAGCGGGCAGACCGCGCTCCTGTATCTGGGAACGCACGGAGAGTTTGTCATATTGCCGCGCCACCAGTTCATATGAAGTATACGCGCCCGCCAGAACCATCACCCCCACCACCACCGCAAGCAGCAGTTCGATCATGGTATAGCCGCGCTGCAAGTGAGTATCAGTGCGCGGGCTAGGAAGCCCGGAGGCTTCAGTGCCCGAAGGGCTTAGGCTCACCTGCAAAGTTAGTAAACTTTGCAGGGAGCGTAATGAAAAGCTACAAATCATACACCCTCTTCATCACCACCTGGATGGTTCCGCCAAGCCCCTCCAGCAGCACCTGCACATCCTTGCTGCCGTCGGCGAGCGTAGTTACCGTGATGATGCGGTTATCGTTCGCGCCCGCCGCACCGGTCTGGTCGCGGAGACGCTGACACCATTCATATTGCCGGAGGAGGGAAACCGTCTGTGTGCCGTTCGGCGGCGGCGCGCACACTTTAAGATCCATGTTGTTGTACTGATCCACGTTGGTCACATCCACTTCAATAATATCGAGTATCTGGTTGGCTTGAAGCTGGAGTTTCTGCCGCATGACGGAGGCCTGCATGGAATTCTGCACCACCCCTACCAGCGTATAGGTTCCCACGAAGCCGACCGTCATGATCAGCGTCGCCACCAGTGCCTCCACGAGGGTGAAGCCGGAGCTTTTTTGCGTTCGCTCCCGTGTGGGTTTGCTAACCCACATGATGAGCCTGAGCATTTCGTGCACTAAAGTTCGCGGGCTTCCTAGCCCGCCACCCTGCTCCTTGCTCCCTGCCCCCTGAAACCTTTTCATAGCCCGCTCACATCCGGCGCGCCGGTCGCCACGGTCACCTGTATCGTGGCGTTGCCATATTGCGTTCCGCCATCTTTCTGCTGGAAAGTATAGACACCGCCGGAGGCCGTGCCGTCACGGTAAAAACATACATTCCCCACGCCAGCACCCGTCAGCTCGAATCGGGTGGGATAGGTTTCCGTGCGCGTGCTCACCTGGTTCCAGACACCCGCCGCATTGCAAACCGCCGTCGGCACGGAGGAGGAAAATACGGTGAAGGTGTAGCTGTCGCCTAGGCGCGTGGTCAGCAGGCGGGTGGTGGTGTTGAGTGCCTCGGCTTGCTCCCGCGCGCCGAAAATATCCTGCTCCACTTCCGCCACAAGATTCCGGAAGCTGCGTTTGGTCTGCCAGTCGTCTATGCCCGGCAGCATGAACCGCGCCGCGATGCCAAGGATCGCCATCGTAATGATAAGCTCCAGCAACGTGTAACCCTGTTGAGTCGGCAGCCGGTAGTCGGTAGTCGGCAGCCGACGGCAGTATTTACTACCAACCACAACCCACCGACCACCGACTCCTTTAATGTCCGCCCCTCGCCCCTTCATGATCCACTATCCCCTGTGCAATGAGTTGCTTCACGGATTCTTCCATCGTCATCATGCCGGTAGATTTTCCGGTCTGCATCGCCTGATCAATCTGGAACACCTTGTTCTCGCGGATCATGTTCGCCACCGCGATGTTGCATACCATCACCTCGAACGCGGCGATGCGACCGGGTTTATCCGCCCGACGCAGCAATTGCTGCGTGACAACAAGCCTCAGCGACTGTGAAAGCTGGCTGCGCGCCTGCGCCTGCTGCTGCGCGGGGAACACGTCCAGAATGCGGTTGATGGAGTTCGGCGCGCCGTTCGTGTGGAGTGTACCGAACACGAGATGCCCGGTTTCCGCCGCCGTCAGTGCCAGCGACACGGTTTCCAGATCACGCATTTCGCCCACGAGTATCACGTCTGGATCTTCACGCAGCATGGCCTTCAGTGCCGTGGCGAACGATACCGCGTCGCGCCCGACCTCGCGCTGGGATACCAGGCAGCTCTTGCTGTGGTGGAGAAATTCGATCGGGTCTTCCACCGTGATGATGTTGCCCTGCCGCTCCTGATTGATTTTATCAATGAGTGCCGCGAGCGTAGTGGATTTACCGGAACCGGTCGGCCCCGTCACCAGCACCAGCCCGTTGCGGTGGCCGGCGGCATCAATCACCGCTTTTGGAAGGCCTAAGGTGTCCAGGCTCGGCAGTTGCGTTTCGATCTTGCGCATCACCATCGCCGGGCCGTTGGCGGTAGTATAGATATTCACACGGAAGCGCAATTCCTCATGAGGCAGCGCAAGGTCAACATCCTTCTGTTTCCGGAAATGCTCCACCTGCCCGGCATCCAGGATGCTCTCAATAAACTGGGTGAGCTGTGGCCGCGTGATGACATCTTCCGGAACACTATGAATCTGGCCGTGAATGCGCATCGCCAGCGGCTCATCCGAATGGATATGAATATCCGAGAGCTTGTTGTTCCGTGCGTAATGTGCGATTTTTTCGAGCATGAGTTTCCTTTATTCGCTCCCGTGTTGGCTTTCTAGCCAACACGATGAACCTAAGACGCTTCGCGCCACTAAAGATACGCGGCTTACTAGCCGCGCTCCATCCCTTACACCCTTATTCCTTATCCCCTTGCACCCTTTCCTTAAAAATCTTCCTTCCACGATTCAATCCGCACGGTTCCGGTTCCGGTTTGCGCGGGGTTGCCGATAATCAGGTTGCCCTGCTTGGTGAAACCCTGCGGGAGTATTCCCGAATCCGCCGTGTTATTGCTTACGCCAATATACAGCTTGTTTTTATAAACCACCACCTCCGTCGGCATCCCCGCGCCAAGATTGGTGGTGCGGATGGTGTTGCCGCAGACGAAATCCTGCTCCGTCAGCGTGGCGGTTCCCGGCTCGCATTGCAGCGAGGAATCCGGCTTGTAGCGCGGGATAAACACCGTGTTGTTCCCCACTGCCATCCTGCCGCTCACTTTCTCGTCCGTACCGAGATTGAGATACCAGCCGTTCTGTATAGCCGTGGGGCAGGAAGCCCCCGCCGTCTGATTCTGCAGGGTAGTCACCGTGAAGGGCGATACGGAGGTATAGGTGGGGAAATTCTGATCGTAAATGCCGTAGGCGCGGTTCTGGATGCTCGCCCCCGTCTTGCCGATATTCTGGATATCCGCCGTGCCGAAATAGTGGATCAGCCGATTATCCGGCGTGATGGTGGCGGTGAGTTCCTGATAGGAATAGCGGTCATTGGCACTGGTGGCCTCCGCGTTAAAAAGGCGCGTCATGTCATAGAGCGTACCCTGGTCGGTGAGGTTCACCTTCCACAATTTTCCTTCCAGATCGGCGAAATAAACCAGCGCGCCCGCGTACTGGAACAGGGCGGTGGAATCGGCGGTGATGGCCGTCACACGTGGCGGCACGGCGTTCACGATGCTGTTGGTTCCATCGCCGTCGGCCACGGTGAGGTTCTGGAGTATCTGCCCGCCATTTTCCATATCGAGCACGAAAAGCTGCGCGCCGTAATTCGGATTATTGCCGCTGTTATAGCCGCCGCCCAGCACTGCCACCCATTTGCGCGTGCCACCAATTTTGATGCTGGTAATCACCGGCTGCGACCAGGCTTCGCCCAGCTTCCTGAAATCGAAGGCAGCGGGGATGGGGCTGGCGGTGGGATAATCGGTGCGCGTGCCGGTGGCATCCCAGTAGCTTAGCAGGTTGCGCGTGGGGAACGAAGCGAGAGTAAAAAGATGCTGCGGGCTATCCGGATTGGTCACGTCCAGCGCGAAATAGGAAGCCCCGCCCTGCCGCAACCCGCACATCAGCACGGTATGCCATGCGCCACCGTAGAAAATATCCTTCACGGTCGGGGTTCCGTCCACGCCGTAAATGCTGGTGCTGGTGGCGGCGGTGATGGCGATCATATCCTTCAGCGAAGGCACGAGGCTGGGCGGGATGAACGCCCATTCCTCCACGCCGGTCGCCGAATTGATGGCGTGCAGCGTCCCGTCGTTCGCACCGACATACACCATCTCCTTCCGCGTGGCGCATGAACCGCCGCACGCGGCACTGTTCTTGAAAGTAGTATAGCCGTTGGCGAAGCGGTAATAGGTTTCCGATTCCGCCGATGCCTCATCCGAAACCGTAGCGGAAGGCGACCCCGCAACCACGGTGCGCGAGTGGTACACATCCGCGAGCTTCCAGCGTTCCCCCGTGAGGAAAGCGGTGTTCTCGTCGTCTTTTCCGCTGGGGTATTCGCTGTAACTATCCTTGCCGCGCACGAAATTGATGAGCGAGGTAAGTTGCGGATCGGTATAGGGGCTGCCGGCAGATTCATTCAGCGGGGCACGCAGGCGCGCCAGGTTAGCCGTGGTGAAGTTGTTTAGCCCCGCAGTAATGCCGTTCCCCACCGTCCACAGCTTGCGGTTATCCGCCGCGATGTTGTTGAGCAGATCGCCCGCATCCCACAGCGTATTGCCCAGCGTTCCATCCTCTTGCAGCGCGTATTTATAGAGATGCCCCTTCCACTGATGGCTCTTTTTATAGGAGAAGGTGGATTGCAGCAGATAATCGCCCCCCGTTACACCGGGCATGATGGTCGGCGCGGAGAAGGAGAGCTGCGAGGAAATAATCTGCTTGATGTAGTTGGAGAGCACATCGAGAAGGTTCTGCTGATTATCCGCAAAGAGTGGGGAATCCGGATAGGTTCCGCCTTTCTGCGAGAGATTGATATAATTGGCATCCGCCGTGGTCTGGAAGCCAACTGCGAAGGTCTGGATGCCGTGATTGTCATAAAGCGACTTGGCGGTGGTGGAGGCAGTGGTATCCACCCATTGCCCGTCGCTGACCACAATCAGGATGTTTTTCTGGCAGGGCGTGTTGGGATCCATCGGGGAATTCACTCCCAGGAAATAGCTGCTCGCCAGGTTCATGGCATTATCCAGCATCGTGGATCCGCCCGCCGTCAAGGTATCCACCGTGGTATAGATGGTGTTCGCGCCGGTAGAGGAAGCATTCACCTTCATGGTGGCGTTGCTGTTCCACGACATCAGCCCGAAATGCGCTCCGCCTGTCAGTTCGCTGTCGGAAACGATGGATTTTACCACCGCCTGCATCGCCTGCAGCCTGGTCTGCGGCGCGATGGCCTGAAGTGGCAGCGTTCCCGTCAAGCCCTGGATGCGGCTGTTGTTATAATCCGCGACATAAATGTTCCCGCTATTATCCTTTTCCAACCCGTGCGGGGCGCGGAACTGGCCGACTCCGCTGCCGGAACCGCCCCAGTTGGCAAGTGCCGCGCCCGCCGGGGAATATTTATAGATTCTGTCGTTATCCACCGCCGTGACATACACATTTCCGCTGGCATCCACCGTGATGCCGTAAGGCTTGAAAGCAAGGTTCACCGTGCTCTGCAGCACCCCGGCGGTAGTATATTTGCGGTAGCGCGAACTGCTGTAATCCGCGATGTAGAGGACGTTGCTGCCATCAATGGCGATGTGCTTGGTTCCGGAGGGCGTGTTCAGCGTGCTCTGGTAGGTTCCGGAGCTGTTGAATTTCTCCACGTCCCCGCTGCCGTTGACCACATAGACGTTATTGCTGCTGTCCACGGCGATCCCCTGCGCCGGGCCGCCGTTATGCAGGTTGAATTTGCTGACATATGTGCCGCTGGTGGTGAATTTCTGTACGCGCCCGTGGTTATAATCGGTAACATAGACGTTATCGTTATGATCCACCGCCACGGCGAAGGTCATATCGAATTTACCGTTGCTGTTGCCGTAACCGCCGAACACCGTGACATAATTTCCGGAAGCATTATAAATCTCCACTTCGTCATACTGCTTGGCAATAAAGGCATTGCCGTTGGAATCATAGGCTATATCAACTGGATAGCGCGTATCGCCCTCCGTGATGATTTCCGACATACTGCCCGAAGTATCCATCATCAGCAGAATATTGGCAGGCACGTCCGCCGCGCCCGCGCCCGGCGGCGGCGATTTCGCCTCCGCACCCGCCGCGAGGAGCAGCAGCGCACATACCGCTATGTAGCACAGTCCGCGCATTATTGCCCCCCCCCCTCTTCATCCTGAGATACCTTTCCCGCTATATCCCCATAATTGCGAGAGGAGATCACAAGATATTCCCGCAGTTTCTCACCCTCGTATTTAGACGAATAAAACACCACCGGTTTCTCGCCATCCGCCCAGCTGGTATGGAAATTATCGTGATCCGGCTGGCCTTCGCTTGGGCGGCCTTCCGCCGTGCCATAATTCGCCTCCGCAAGCGCGAGCAGCGCACCGCCTCCCTCACGGTTTTCCACCGCCACTTTCACGAAAACGCCGTGCATGAACGTGAATTTCATCACGGCTGTCGGCGGCAGGGTATCACAAATGGTGCTCGCCCGCGCGTTCGCCTCCACCCGGCCTGCACCGACATCAGTGTTGACATCCGCCAGATGATACCGCTCCGCCACGCTGGCTGCATTATCCCCGAATACGAAAGTTTTGAGGTCGCACGCCTGCGCCCCTGGCGCGGCAGCCAGGGTAAGCAACAGCGTGGCCAGCAAAAACCATCCTTTCGTCATGCCCTGAATTTGCAAAGCAAATTCTAGGGGCATCCAACTGTTTTGTGCGCAACGCACACGGATGGATCGCCCTAGAATTGCCTGCGGCAATTCAGGCGATGACGGATTTTTTTTGTTAGCGAACTTCATCCTTCC
>JAHFPR010000041.1:0-4844 GCA_023269645.1 Alphaproteobacteria bacterium
ATGCGGGTTTCGGCGATGCTTCCTCCACTTATTACCTCGCCTGCAAAATGATCCAGGCCGGGGCAAGTGCGATCCAGCTTGAAAATCAGGTTTCCGACCAGAAACAATGCGGCCATCAGGATGGCAAAGTCACCTGCCCGCGCGATGAGTTTCTGGCGAAACTCCGGGCTGTGCGGCTGGCGTTCGAGGCGATGGGTGTGCCGGAAGGGGTGATCGTGGCGCGCACGGATTCCCTTGGCGCGGGGCTGACACAGGCCATCGCCCCGGCGGATAGTCCGTTCGGCAAGGATTATAACAAGTGGCTGGATATGGAGGCCATCACCAAGGCGAATCCGGCGGACGATAACGATGTGCTCATGCAGTGGGAAGGCAAGCTCACGCGCCCCAAACGCCTGCCCAACGGATTGTTCGAGTTCCGGAAAAATACCGGCGCGGACAGGGCGGTGGAAGATATGATTTTCGCCTTCAAGGAAGCCGGCGCGGATTTGGGCTGGATCGAAACGGGTGCTGCGAACCTGCAGGAAATCACCGAGCTTACCTCGCGCATCCGCAAGAAAGTGCCGGGCTTCATGCTGGCCTATAACAATTCGCCCTCCTTCGCGTGGACGCTCAACGCACGGCAGATTGTGCTCAAAGCCTGGATTGCGGAAGGCAACAAGGAAGCGAAGAACTATCCCGATCCGAAAGACCCCGCCATTGGCGATAAGAAATACGCGGATACCAAGCTGGGGCGCGCGGCGCACGAGTATATCACGGAGTTCCAGAAAAACGTGGCGAAGGATGCCTGCGTGTTCCATAACCTCATCACCTTGCCGGAGCATCACGTCACCGGGCTGCGGGCGCAGGAACTCGCGCGCGGCTATTTCGGCGGAAAGGGCATGGGTGCGTATGTTTCGCTGGTGCAGGATCCGGAATTCGAGGGCGGTTATTCCTCGGTAGTGAAGCATCAGTGGGCTTCCGGCTCCGACCTCACCGATCACGTGAAACAGGCCACGGTGGGCGAAAGTGCCAATATCGCCGCTGGAAAGCACAATACGCAAAACCAGTTCGATGCGATGCTGGCGGTGGCGGGGGGTAAGAAGAAGCAGCGTAAATAAATTTTACGCGCTTTTCTTTGTTTTTACGTGTTCTCCTAGCCAGCGTGCTGACTGACACAGTAACGTGCAGGCCAAAACACATAGGTTTACAAAAGTTATTTGAACTATAGTAGTTTCACTAAAACAATGATTGTGTTATATTCCCGTACAATCTTGCGGATTATTTATGCCAGAGACGGGGGAATGTGCGTGCATACAAAATAAATAACAGTATGATTTGCCAGTGTTTTTTACGGGTAGAGTATTGCTTTCGTTATTCGCCTTTTTGTGTGGCATTGCTGGTTTTTATGGGTGGTTTTGCACCCGCCTATAGCCAGAATATTCCCAGCTCTGTGGATTCCGGGAGAATCGAGCGGCGCATCGCGCCGCTGCCGCCACAAAAACAGACGGAAGAGTTGTTCATCCCTGAGGGTACGAAACCTGCACCCGCCAAGCCCTCCGCAAAGGGAACATTCATCCTTCGGAAAGTGACAGTGGAGGGTGCAACAGCCTTTTCTCAGGAAGAGATTGCCCAAATTTATCGGGAATATCTCGATTTACCGGCAGGGCTTGATACGCTTAATTATATCGCCGGACGCATCACGGAGCTTTACCGCAGCCACGGTTATTTTCTTTCCAAAGCGGTGGTGTCGGAGCAGCAGATAACGGATGGGGTAGCGAAGATCGCGGTGGTGGAGGGCTATGTTTCGCGTGTGCGCATGGAAGGCACATCACTTGAGAAGCTGAAGCAGCAGGATCGCTGGAACCTTCTGGAGAAATTCCCCAAAAAAATCATGGTGCTACGCCCTGTAAACGCTCCTGAACTTGAACGTCAGCTATTGCTGCTGAACGACCTGGCAGGCATTACGGCGCACGCGGTGATCGAGCCGCTTCCCGAAGAAAAAGCCACCCCCGGAGGTGTAGGGATGGTGATTCATATCGAGCAGAGCCGTTATAGCGGCCAGGTGAGCCTCGATAATTCCGGCTCGCGCTTTACCGGGCCGTGGGAAGTTGCAGCTAACGCTACTTCCACCAGCAACCTCATCGCGTTTGACCGCGCGTATTTTACGGCACTCACCACCCCCACCAACAACGAGGTGCATTATTTTTCCGCAGGGTATGATCTTCCGGTTGCAACGGATGGAACTGCGCTTTCCTTCCATGCGGGCTATTCTGATTCCGCTCCGGGCTTCCATTTGAAGACAAACGACATCAAGAGTTTCACCTATAGCTGGGGGCTGGGTGTGAATCGGTCGGTGATTCGCTCCCGCGAGACCAATGTTTCCCTGGGCGCGGCACTGGATTTCAAAAACAGTGCCACGGACGTCCTGAATGCAAAACTTTCCGAGGATCGTATCCGGGTGCTCCGGCTGACATCGCATTTCGACGCCAAGGATGGTTTTCGCGGCAGCGATACCGGGGCGGTTACCGTAAGCCAGGGGCTTGATATACTGGATGCTTCGGAAACCGGCTCGCGGGATCTCTCCCGCGCGAACGGCCACAGCGATTTCACCAAGGTGGAGGCCAATCTTTCCAGGTTGCAGCAGTTCGATAATAATATAGGAATTTATGCCAGCGCCAGCGGGCAATATGCGTGGATGACCCTTCTTTCCTCGGAGGAATTCGGCTATGGCGGGCAAGCGTTCGGGCGGGCGTATGATCCTT
This sequence comes from Alphaproteobacteria bacterium, assembly GCA_023269645.1. GTDB lineage: Bacteria > Pseudomonadota > Alphaproteobacteria > Rickettsiales > UBA8987 > JAHFPR01. Next base: position 2,742 of record JAHFPR010000041.1, read on the forward strand.
CCGAGATGCTGGGAGATCAGGGGATCGCTGCGGCGGTGGAAATGCGCTACGACGAAACGCTCCAGGAATATCATACCCGTCTGGAACCGTTCATATTTTACGATGTCGGCGAAGTGTGGAATGTCCAGGCGGCCATAGACAAATCCACGTCCGGGGCATCGGCGGGCATGGGTGTACGATTCTGGCATGGCGGGGATATCAGCGGATCGCTTACTGCCGCACTTCCCCTGACGCGCCCGGAAGCAAATCCTATCTACGGCAATGGAAAAAATCCGCGATGGCTGTTCCAGTTATCCTATGCCACTGTTAGTTAATTATTTTTTATGGTATAGTTCCTTATCCACGAGGAGGTTTAGCCATGAACAAACGTTTTTATCCTGTATCTGAAGATTTTTTCAATAGCAGCATCAATCCATTGATAGTAAGTCATTATTCGCGAGCAGGAAGGCCGCGGAAGGTGAGTCATTATCAGGTATTCTGCGCGGTGTTATACGTGCTTCGCACGGGCATTTCCTGGCGCGACCTGCCTGAATGTTACGGCTACTGGCACACCGTCTACCTGCGGTTCAAAAAAGGCAGCGACCGTGGCTTATGGTGGAAGATTCTCATTGAACTACAGCAGCATAAACGACTAACGATGAACATCGTGCTGGCCGATAGCACCACGGTAAAAGTTCATCGTCACGGCGGCGGCTTAAAAGGGGGCAGCAAAGCAAAGGAATAAATCGTACGGGTGTGACCACAAAGTTACATTTGGCGATCACTGCGGAAGGGCACATTGTGGAAGCCATGCTTACTGCTGGAAATACATCAGATATTACAGTGGCTAACACCATGATGAGTGATGTGGTTGGATGCCATGTTGTCGAGGATATGGGCTATGATTCTGACGCGCATCGCGATTTTTTATGCTCACAAAATAACGTGCCGGTGATTCCGGGACGTAAAAATCGCACTGTCAAAATCCTCTACGATAAAGCCACCTATCGACTACGCGGCAGCATCGAGCGTTATTTCGGAAAACTCAAAGAAAACAAGCGAATCTGCCTGCGGTTCGATAAGGAAGATCACGCCTTCCTCAGCTTCATCGCCCTCGCAGCCATCAAAATCTTCTTCAATCTCAAAATTAGCTAACAGTGCCATAGGTTCTAGTTGTATTTCTTAACCATTCATTAATCACAGTTTAACTATTGTATTGCATCTGGATGTGGATGTGTTAGAATAGAACGCAGGGGTGATGAATAAACGAGGAGTGGGTTTTTGTATGAGGCTTTTGGGCTTCAGGGCATATCTTGCGGCGACGGTATCGTGTGCAGCCATTCTGGGTCTGCTGCCGGGTTTTACCGCGTCGGTTTCGCGTGCGAATCCCGTGGGTGGAACAGTTTCGGGCGGTCAGGCTTCAATTATTTCAGCGGGTACAAAACTGGATGTGCATCAAAGCACGGATCGCGCCGTGATCGACTGGCACTCCTTTAACATCGCACCGAACGAAGCAACGCAATTTTACCAGCCCTCCTCATCTTCCCTCACCTTGAACCGCGTGAACGCTGCCGATCCGAGCCGAATTGAAGGCGCGCTGACGGCCAACGGCAATATCGTACTGGTAAATCCGAACGGAGTTTTCTTCGGGAAGGGCAGTCGGGTGGATGTGAGCGGCCTGACGGCGACGACCGCGAATATCGGGAATAATGATTTTATGGCGGGGCGTGGGAATTTTGCCACACCCGGCGTTGCGAACGGGAAGATTATCAACCAGGGAAATATCACGGCGCGGAACGGCGGGTCGGTGAATCTGATCGCGCCGACGGTGGAGAATGACGGCATCATCACGGTCACGCTGGGCAAGGTGAACCTTGCTTCGGGCGAGCGGTTCACGCTGGATTTCGCGGGGGATGGGCTGCTGGCGGTGGCGGTGGATAAGGATCATCTGCCGGGTCAGGCGGTGACGAATACGGGCGCGATTTCCGCCGATGGCGGGCAGGTGGCACTGACGGTAGCCGCCGCGCGGGATGTGGTGGACAGCCTCATTACCAACACGGGCGTGATTGAAGCCAAGACGCTGGGCGCGCATGAAGGGCGCATCACGCTGTATGCCGAGGGCAG
>JAHFPR010000041.1:4859-11500 GCA_023269645.1 Alphaproteobacteria bacterium
CATCCTGCGCGCGAAGGGCGATGATGCGGGCGAGCATGGCGGCACGATTGAGATGCTCGGCGATAAAGTGACAGTAGCCTCCGGCGCGAGGATCAACGCGAGTGGCGAGGCGGGCGGCGGCACGGTGCATCTGGGCGGGCAATATCACGGCGAGGGCGCGACGCCGACGGCGAAAACGGCGACGCTGGAGGCAGGCGCGATGGTACGCGCCAACGCGCTTTCCGCAGGCGACGGCGGCGAGGCGATCCTGTGGTCGGGACAGTCCACGGACTTCCGTGGCAACATCCAGGCGCGCGGCGGCCCCCTCTCCGGCAATGGCGGCTTTATCGAAACCTCTGGCGAAATGCTCAACGCCGACGGCGCAGCCTCCGCCTCCGCCCCCCACGGCAACAGCGGAACTTGGCTCCTCGATCCGAATAACGTAAGCATCACCACCGCAGCGGAGCAGAATATCAACAAGGCCGACCTGACGAATGTCACCACCACGGCCGATACGGCGCGGATACAGCCCGCCTCGATTCTCGGAAGCGTGGGCAATGGCGGCCTCAATGACGGCACGAATGTGAAGATCACTACCGGCAGCGCAGGTGCCAACTCCCAAAGCGGCGACATCACCGTTTCTTCCGCCATCGCCAAGACGACGGGCGGCGACGCCACCCTCACCCTTTCCGCGACGCGGCGACTCCTGGTAAGCGCGAATATTACTTCCACGAGCGGGAAGCTGAACGTCGTTCTCAACCCCGACAAGGATGGTATCGGCGGCTGGATGGCGTTCAATATAGCCAGTGTCCAGATCACCACGAACGGAGGCAACATCATCATCGCCGGGGGTGCTGACCCCGTCAATAATCCGGCATATATCCAGCCTCCTTCGGCTATTGCCGGCACTCTTGCTGCCATTGATCTTGGCTACGCCGCTTTCGCCAGCAATTGTACGCTGGATGCCACGGGTGCGGCGGGCGTGGGCGGGGACATCAAGATGTATGGCGGCTCCTCGATAGGTGGAGTCGGAGAGGTTAACGGCAGCATCGCTACCCTCAACACCACGATCAAGACCAATAACAGCGGCGCGATCCTGATGAACGGGCACAGCACCACCGCCCTGAATACGACAGGGGGCGGGCGCGGCGTGAATCTCTATGGCGGCACGGTGCAAACGGAGAACGGCCCGCTTACCATCAACGGCACCGGTACGACGGATTCCGGCACGGGGGTGATCGCCAGCACCTACTACCAGAGCGGCATTTTCATGAACAGTGCCGTGGTGCAGGCGACGGGTACGGGGACGGTTTCGCTGACGGGCATCGCGGGCAGCGTGGCGAACTCGGTGGCGACGCAGCCGGGGATTTATATGAACGCCTCCACGGTTTCAGTGGCCAACGGCGCGATGACGCTGATCGGAACCGGGCAATCCGGCGCGAGCGCGGGCGCGGCCACCGGCTACGGCATCATGCTGGATGCTTCCTCCATCGTGCAATCCACCGGCAATTCCAACGGCACGATCACGGTGACCGGAACCGGCTCGACCAAGGGCGCGTCCAGCCACGGCGTGTACATCTATAACGGCAGCAAGATCACCTCCGTCAACGGCGCGGTCAGCGTCACCGGAACCACGGCGACCAACGGCGCGACAGGCTACGGCGTGGATCTCGATACCACCGCCAAAATCGAATCCACCGGCGCGGCAGGCATCACCGTCAAAGCCAGCGGAACCTCGTCGGACATCATGGACGCGAACAGCAATAACGTCATCGGTGGCGGCTCGGCTTCGGGCGCGATCACCCTGCAGGCGGACGACTGGAGTCTCACCAACATCTCCGTCCAGACTAGCGGCGCGCTCAATATCTTTCCGTATACGGCGGGCACGGGTATGTCAATCGGCACCAACGACATGGCCGGCTTCTTCGTTTCCGACGCCGATATGGTGCTGATGCATCTGGGCAGCGTGAGCTCGGTGAGTTTCGGTGACGCCACTTATACCGGCACTATGGGTATCGCTCCCAGCACCACCACCTTCAGCAAGCCGCTGACCTTTACCACCAAAAGCGGAAGTTTTATACAGATTGATGGTGTCATTACCACCTCCTATACCGGCGGTACTGCGGTCACCATAACTTCCGGCGATGCCATCAATGATTACGTCGGCATCAGCGATACCGGCGTTGCCGGCAGCGCGAATATCCTGTACAACGCCAATAACGGCACGGACGTAGAAGGAACCATCACCTCCAGCGGCGCGGTGCTGAATGTGACCATCAACGGCGATGCCGATGCGAACAGCAGCGGCAATGATTATTTTAATGGAGCGACGATCACCACCAAGGGCGGCAACATCATCATCGGCGGCGGGGCGAGTCCTTCCACCACGGCGGCATATGGTGTTGCAAGTTCAAGACATGGCGTATCGATGAACGCTACCACACTGGACGCCAGGAACAGCGGCGCGGGTGGCAGCATCACCATCAACGGCCACGGCTATATGGCAGGGACGAACGCCGGTTACGGTGTATACCTGCCAGGTGCCACGGTTGAAACGGATGGCATCGGCACGATCACCATCAACGGAACCGGCGGTTCGGGCAGCAACGGCACTAATTATGGCGTGCGGCTTCTCAAGAGCGGTGTTGTTAGCCAGATTCTTACGACCTCCGGCGCGATCTCCATCACCGGCGGCGGCGGCACGGGAGCCAATAATTATGGCCTCATCACCGATAACAACAGCGAGGTCATCGGCAACGGTTCGACAACGGGGCCGATAACATTAGCCACCGATAGCTGGTCGCTCGGCACGGGGACATCGGTGCAGACTTCCGGCGCGCTCACCGTCAAGCCCTATACTCCAGCCACCACGATGGCACTGGGTACCACCGGCAGCAATTTCAACATTTCGGCTACCGATCTCGGCTACCTGAACCTGGGTGGCGTAAGTGGGATGACGTTCGGGGACAGCAGCACCGGCGCAATCAATAGCAACACCGGCAATTATTTTTTCACCAAGCCGCTCACCTACACCACCAACGGCGCGCTCATCACGGTCAATAACAACCTGATTGCCTCCGGCGGCACCGGGAGCTTTACCTTCAACGGCCCCGCTTATTTGAACGACGCTAACGTATTCACCCCCAACCGGACAATCACTTTCAACGGCGCGGTCACGGTGGGGGGGTCGTCTCCTACGCTGACTGCCGGAACCAGCACAATTACCTTCGCCAGCACTATCAATACTGTCAGTTCGAACAACACTGGTACGTTAACGGCCACCGCCGGAACATTCAGTTTCAGCGGGGACATAGGTGGAATCAAGGCGTTGTCGAGTTTATACCTTACCTCCACCAATTCACTGACCCTGCCCTCCATCACAAGCGGCGAGATACTCGTGCAGACCACAGGCGCAGCGGCAGACCTCACTATTCCCGTCGGCAAAGTAATTACGGCTAAACTGGGGGGTGGCTTCAACGAAGATGGCTCTGATAGTCCCATTACACCGATGATACTGGCAGCAGGGAGAAACTTTATCAATAATGCCGGGTCGGGTGCGCTGGTGATGGATTATGATCAGTTCGGCACTCCGCAGCTCCAAAGCTGGGTAATTTATTCGACGAGCCCGACGGGAGATACGGTCGGCGGGCAGATCGCAGGCGGGCTGGTGGCGGATGCGCGGAAATATTCCTGCACCTATGCTGGCTGCCTGGATACCAGCACGAACGAACAGAACCTTTTCCGCTACAGTTATACGCCGACGCTGACGATCACACCCGTCGCGCAATCCATCACCTATGGCAGTGCTGCGACCTTAAACGGGTACAGTTATACAGTGAGCGGCTACAACAGCGGCGATTCTGTCTCCACCAACAGTATCACTGGCGCTGTCACCGGCACGAGCACCTACGCACCTGGCACTAATGTTGGAACCTACAATATTGATTACAGTAGCAGTACATTGTTCTCGTCACAGGGCTATGGGTTTTCGTATGCAAACAATGCGACGGCTATCACCGTTGGGAAGAAGACGCTGACGCCGACGGTTCAGGCGCACAGTATCACGTATGGGGATGCGGCACCGACGCTGGATAAAGCGGTTGCGGGGGATGTAAGCTGGAACGGCGGGTTCTACGGCGGGGATAACACGTCGGCGCTTTCTGCGGTGACGTTCACGGATACGTACAGCCAGGGGAACAACGCGGGGAGCTACGCGCTGGGCATCTCCGGCATCACGTCCACGAACTACCAGCTTGGCGCGGTGACGAACGGTACGCTGACGGTTGGGAAGAAGACGCTGCTGGCGGTGGCGAATGATCTTTCGGTGCAGATGACTTCCACCAGCCCGGATTTTACATTTATGTATAGCGGATTTGTCAACGGCGATGATGCCACCAGCGCAGGGCTTGCGGGCACACCGACTGTTATCAGCCCAGTACAGTTTGCAAGTCTTGCACCAGGCAGTTACAATATCCAGCTTGATCCGATCGGGATCACAACGACGAATTATACCGTCGCAGAAGGCACGCCGCGCGGCAGGCTGACAGTGGTGGCAGTCGGACCCTTTAGCAGCAGTTCTGGTAGTGGCGGCGGTAGCAGTTCGGGAGGCACTTCCAGCAGCAGTTCGGGCGGAAGTTCCGGCAGTGGCTCGGAAAGCGGTGGCAGTTCCGGAGGCATCTCCAGCAGCGGCAGTACGGGTAGCGGTTCAGGATCAAATAATGATAATAGCTCAGGTGTAGGCAGCACGATTTCTCCTGAAGTGGAAAAAATCCTGGCCAGTTTTTATGTTTCCCAATCTTCGTCCGCGCCACAGAATAACTACTATGATAATGGCGGATCGAATGCCTGGAACGAACCCTCAACTGGTGGAAGGGGGGGCAACGCATCTTCCGATACAGCACCTTCCCGCCATGACAGAGAGGAAAGTGCTTCCGATGAAGGAAGCTCCGCGACCGATTCCGGGGAAGGCGAGGGCAGCTCTCAGGATCAGGTAAAGGATACGAAAAACAGTATGTATCATAATTATCCGGCGGCACTGCTGCCCTCCCCTGACCTCGTTACCATTGATGACCGCATCATGGACTCCCTTACCCAACCTACCCCGCACACCCATCACGGGGAATAAAGATAGGGACTAGTCCTGCAGGTGCTAGGCACTGTTAACAAAGGTATTATTGTGGTATGCTGCTCCTGCCGCAAGGAGGGGCAGAGTATGGACGAACGCTTATTTCCTATCACGCGCGAGTTTTTCGACGCGCAGATTAAACCATTGATTGAAGAAGAATATATCTGGAAGGGGCGTCCGCCTGAGGTCAGTCATTACCATGTATTCTGCGCCATTTTATACGTGCTGCGCGTGGGCTGCCCCTGGCGCGACCTGCCGAGTTGCTACGGCGATTGGCACACCGTCTACACCCGCTTCAAGCGTGGCTCTGAGCGCGGTCTGTGGTGGCGTGTGCTCATCACGTTGCAACAGCGCAAAAAGATGCGGCTCAACGTGGTGCTGGTGGATTCAACTGCGATGAAAGTCCACCGCCACGGCGGCGGGCAAAAAGGGGGCAGCAGAGTAAAGGGGTCACCCGCGCGGGCATGACGACCAAGCTGCACCTGGCTATCACAGCCGAGGGGCACGTGGTGGAAGCCATGCTTACTGCGGGCAATGTGTCGGATATTACGGTGGCCGATGAACTGACGGCAGAGGTGGTGGGCTGCTATGTCGTGGAGGACATGGGCTACGATTCCGATGCGCACAGAGCCGCGCTGGAAGCCAATAATAACGTGCCGGTGATACCCGGAAGAAAGAATCGGAAGGTCAAGATCGTTTACGATAAAACCGTCTATACCTTGCGGCAACGTATCGAAAATTTCTTCGCAAAACTCAAGGAAAACAGACGGCTGACAGTGCGTTATGAAAAATCCGACACCGCATTCCTCGCCTTCATCGCACTCGCTATCCTTAAATCTTACCTTCGTTAACAGTGCCTAGGCTATAATGCCGGCGCGCGGTAATTCGCCAGTCCGGACGCGACGAACACTGTGGCGATGTCATCCTTGTACACCTGTGTCCAGCGGCTATCGCGCGTGAGTTCCGGGATAAGGCGCGCGCCCTCAGTGTTACCCAGGAACCAGCCCTGTACACCGTATTTCTGTATCGCATCCTCAATCGGCTTGCCATCCAGCATATCCATATACACCTGCATCACTTCCGGAGGATAAGCGATGGCCGCGCGCCCGTCCCCGAATACGAGATGCGTATCGTGGTTATAATAAATCATGTATCCGCCGAACCGGTAGCTGTTGAAGAAGCGCAGATGCGGGTAATGATCGCGTAGAAATCCAAGCGCAGCCACGGGTGTATGGTCTTTATCAATCACACGATCCTGCTGGCTGAACAACTGCCGCGAAGGGGTGGCCACCAGCAGGATGCAGGCCAGCAGTGCCCCTCCCCAGGAGAGCAGCGTGGGATATGGCCGGAGCAGGGGCTCGGTTTCGCTTTTATGCAGCAGGCATTGCTCCAGGCTGCGCGCGAGCATGGGGGCAGATACCAGTGCCAGCACCGGGAAATTGCGGATGCTGAACAGCGCGCCGACCAGCCAGAGGGCGGTCAGTATTTTGTCGGCGTGAGGGATGGATTTCTCGCGGAAATCGGTGGCGAGGAGCAG
>JAHFPR010000042.1 GCA_023269645.1 Alphaproteobacteria bacterium
AAAATACGGGGTAACATTAAAGCCCCAGTGCCTGTTTTTGCAGCAGTGTAATCTCCGCCACGCCCTGTTTCGCCAGCGTAAAAAGCTGCGCGAACTGTTCCTCGGAAAAAGGCTCCTGCTCCGCCGTGCCCTGGATTTCCACGATGCCGCCGCGCCCGGTAAGCACAAAATTCGCATCGGCCTGCGCGCTGCTATCCTCATCATAATCGAGATCGAGCACCGCCGCGCCCTTATAAATCCCGCAGGAAACCGCCGCAATAGAATCCATCAGCGGCAGATTGCCGTTCAGTCGCCGCTTTGAGATCACCTGCAATGCCTGATAAAGTGCCACGTAACCACCGCTGATGGAGGCGGTGCGTGTGCCGCCGTCGGCATTCAGCACGTCGCAATCTACCGTGATCTGCACCTCGCCGAGTTTCTTCAAATCCACCACCGAGCGCAGTGCCCGCCCGATCAGCCGCTGGATTTCCACCGTGCGCCCATTCTGCTTGCCGCGCGCCGCTTCCCTATCCGTGCGCGTGTGGGTGGCGCGAGGGAGCATCCCGTATTCCGCAGTCACCCAGCCTTTCCCACCGTTGCGCAGCCAGGGCGGAAGCCGCTCCTCCAGGCTCGCGGTACAGAGCACTTTCGTGTTGCCGTAAGTCACCAGGCACGAACCCTCGGCATAGCGGCTTACCCCCGCCTCGAAACTTATCGGGCGTAAATGATTTTCTGCTCGACCCGAAGGACGCATGGCAATTTTCCTTATTGGCTATTGAATTGTAGAGGCAGTATACTAAATAATAGAACACGTCAACGCTAGCACGGAGCCTTGGAGCAATGCAGGAAGATAATCCCTCGCCGGAAGAATTCGCAAAACGCATGGCGGAGGCGAGCAAAACTGCCGCCGAAAAGCTCGTGGAGGAGGTGCAGCCTGTTTCCACGGACGAAGTCATCGCCCACCAGCGGGAGGAAATTGCCTCGCTGGAGGATAAGCTCCTGCGCACGATGGCGGAAATGCAGAACCTCCGCCGCCGCACGGAAAAAGATGTGGAGGAAGCCCGGAAATTCGGGATTACCTCCTTCGCGCGCGATCTCATCAACGTGCTGGAAAACCTGCGCCGTGCCGACGACAGCATCCCGAAGGAGGAATTGGAGAAGAACGAGCTTTTCCGCAATCTCCAGGTGGGTGTGCATATGACGCATCAGGAGCTGGTGAACATCTGCAAGCGGCACGGTATCAATCAGATTGATCCGCTCGGCCAGAAATTCGACCATAACCTCCATCAGGCGATGATGGAAATCCCCACTGACGAGGCTGAGCCGGGCACGGTGATGCAGGTGATGCAAGCCGGCTACACGATTTACGACCGCCTGCTCCGCCCCGCGCTGGTCGCGCTGGCGAAATCCATGCCGGAACAGCCGAAACCGGAAAGTGCCGCAGCAGAGGATACAGCCGTTAAAGGACGGAAGAAGAAGCAGGGGTAATCGGTAGTGCATCATTTTGATCTGTCATCCCCGGACAAGCCGGGGATGACAGATGAAAAAAGCACAATGATGCACTACTGGGTAACCCTCACCCCTTCAGCAGCTTAAACACAAACGCATCGTTGAGCGCATTATAGGAAGCATCAATGATGTTGGGGGAAACGCCGATGGTTGTCCAGCGCGCACGGGTTTTGCGGTCTTCCGTTTCGATCTGTACACGGGTGACGGCCTCCGTGGCGCGTTCCGGCGTGATGATGCGCACCTTGAAATCCACCAGCTTGATGTCGTTCAGTTGCGGATATTTCGTGGTGATGGCCTTTTTGAGTGCCTTATTGAGCGTGTTCACCGGGCCATTCCCCTCCGCTACTTCCATCAGTTCATGCTCGTCCAGCCGCACCTTCACCTTTGCCTCGGAAAACGTGACCAGCTCACCCTTGGCGTTCCAGCGGCGCTCGTCAATCACCCGGAAACTCAGCACCTCATACAGATGCGGGATTTTCCCCAGAAACCCGCGCGCGAGCAGCTCGAAGCTCGCATCGGCACTGTCGTAAGCATAGCCCATGCGCTCGCGTTCTTTCACCTCGTCCACCAGCGCGGCGATGGCGGGATCATCCGCTTTCACCTCCAGCCCGATGGATTTCAGGCGGCTGATGATATTCGCGCGCCCGGCCTGGTCGGAAATAAGGATCACCCGCTCATTCCCCACCATTTCCGGCGGAATATGCTCGTATGCCTCCGGCTTTTTCACCACCGCCGAAACGTGCAGCCCGCCCTTATGCGCAAAGGCCGACGCGCCGACATATGCCGCATGGCGGTAGCGCGGGCGGTTGAGGCGGTCATCCAGCGCATGGGAAATTCGCGTAAGATTCCGCAGGGATTTCTCCGAAATTCCAACATCGTAGCCGAGCTTGATGTGCAACGTGGGGATGATGGCGATGAGGTTGGTGTTGCCGCACCGCTCGCCGTAGCCGCCGATGGTTCCCTGCACCTGACGCGCACCCGCCCGCACCGCCGCGATGGAATTCGCCACCGCGTTCTCGGTATCGTTATGGCAGTGGATGCCGAGATGATCGCCCGACACGGATTTCACCGCCGCTTTCACGATTTCCTCCACCTCGAACGGCAGTGTGCCGCCGTTGGTATCGCACAGCACGATCCAGCGCGCGCCCGCGTCGAATGCAGTTTTGATAACTTCCGTCGCATATTTGCGGTTGGCCTTGAAACCATCAAAGAAATGTTCCGCATCAAGTAATACTTCTATCTTCTTGGATACAATATATTTTATCGAATCACGGATCATGGAGAGATTTTCCTCGCGCGAGATGCCGAGGGCTTCCGTTACATGAAAATCCCACGCTTTCCCCACAATGCAGATGAACTTCACCCCGCTATTGACCAGCGCATTCAGCCCCGGATCATTCTCCGCGCTGTTGGAAGGTTTGCGTGTCATCCCGAACGCCACCATTTTCGCGTGTTTCAGCTTCGGCATCGCAGCGAAAAAGCGGTCGTCCGTGGGGTTCGCGCCCGGCCAGCCGCCCTCGATATAATCCAGCCCCAGCGCATCAAGCTGCTGCGCGATTTCCTGTTTATCCACAACAGAAAAATCCACGCCCTGCGTCTGTGCGCCGTCGCGGAGGGTGGTGTCGTACAGGTAAACGCGGTCTGCCATTGGTTCGTTACTCGTGATTCGTTATTGGTGATTCGTTACCCGTCATGCCCTGAATTGCCGAAGGCAATTCTAGGGGCATCCATCCCGCAGCGAATTCTTTGAGAGATGGATCGCCCTAGAATCGCTACGCGATTCAGGCGATGACGGCTATGCTTTTCTCCACATCGTGCCGGAAGGGTTATCTTCCAGTATTATGCCCTGTTTTGCAAGCCTCACTGTCATTCCAGCGAAAGCTGGAATCCAGTAGCGGCGCGTCTGCGCCGCAAAAGAACCTTCCGTGGCGTGGACACGCCACGCTGGATGCCAGCTTCCGCTGGCATGACAGCGCATTCAGGCCTTCCGCCACGTCGTGCCTTGCGCTGAATCTTCGAGGATGATTCCTTGCGCCGCAAGCTCCTCCCTGATGCGATCCGCCTCCGCGAAGTTTTTTGCTTTCTTCGCTGTGGTGCGCAGGGCGATTTGCTCATTGATATAGGTATCATCAAGTGCAGTTTTAACTACGTTTGCGAGCTTTGCATGAAATTCTCTGGACTCCTTAGTCCAATGATGACTTTCATTTAAATTCTGTTCAAAGAAACCAAGAAATTTTCCGCACTCCACCAAAATCCTGCGCTCATGTAGTTTACTTTCCTCTGAGCGCGCTTTCCCTATTTTTATTACTTGACGGTGCAGATACATTAAACTTTCATAAGTATTGAAGTCATTAGTAAGAGTCTGAAGGAAATCGTCCGGTAGCAGGACTTTTACATGGTTATAAGGAACAGCTATATAACTACCATCATCTTCTTTAAGAATTCTAACAGTACGATAAAGTTTCTCTAATGCTTTTTCAGCCTCCTCCAATCTCCTCTCCGTCCAATCGAGCGGCTCGTTATATTTGGCCGAGAGCAGCGCATAGCGGATGACTTCGCCCTTCACCTCCTTATCCAGCAAATCCTTCACCGTGATGAAATTTCCCAGCGATTTGCTCATCTTCTCGCCGTTCACGGTAACAAATCCATTGTGAACCCAGGTGTGCGCGAAGTGGCTGCCGGGATTGCCGCATAAACTCTGCGCGATTTCGTTTTCGTGGTGGGGGAATTTGAGGTCTGCGCCACCGCCGTGGATGTCGAAATCATAACGAGCAGGATCATCTTCTGACTTTCTAAAATCCTGCAGATATTTGCTGCTCATCGCCGAGCATTCGATGTGCCAGCCCGGCCTGCCCGCGCCCCACGGGGAATCGAACACGCTGGAGAGATCATCCCCCGGATTCGCCGGTTTCCACAGCACGAAATCGCCGGGATTGCGCTTGTGATCCTTCTTCCCGATGCGCGCGCCCGCGATCAAATCCTCCAGCTTTTTCCCGGAGAGCTTGCCGTAAAAATACTCATCAAGCTGCCCTACTTTACCCACCTCGAACAGCACCTCGCCGCCCGCTACATAAGCGCAGCCATTGGCGATGATTTTCTCAATCAGCGCGATAATCGGCGCGATTTCCTCCGTAGCGCGCGGCTCGATGGTGGGGCGCAGATTCCCCAGCGCATCCATATCGTCGTGAAACCATTGTGTCACGCGCTGCGTAAGGGCGGAAATCGGCTCGCCGTTAGCCTTCGCAGCGGCATTTATTTTATCATCCACGTCGGTGATGTTTCTTGCGTAAGTAACCTTCGGATAAAGATGCTTCAGCAGCCGGAACAGCACATCGTACACCACCACCGCGCGGGCGTTTCCGATATGCGGCCTGTCATACACCGTCGGCCCGCACACATACATCCGCACGTTATCCGCATCCAGCGGCGTAAACTTTTCCTTGCGTCCCATGAGGGTGTTGTAGAGGGTTAAATCCGTCATGCGTTGAGCCTCCTTATCGCCCGCGCGCGCCCGATATAGGGCAGCAGCACCTTCATTTCCGGCCCATGATCCCGCCCCGTGAGCGCGCAGCGGATGGGCATGAACAGTTCCTTTCCCTTGCGGTCTGTGGTATTTTTTACGGCATCCATCCAGATATTCCAAGTGGCAGAATCCCACGGTTCGGGAGGGAGGATCATGGCGGATTGGGCAAGGAAATTGTCATCCTGAAGCGAGGCCGAAGGATCTACTGCCGCATGAGATTCTTCGCGGTGATCAGAATGACAGATTGCCCACCACTCAGCCGCCTCGCTCACCGAAACAATATTCCCCCGCACCGTCTCCCAGAACGGGGCATCCATGCCCTCAGGCAAGCGCGCCTGCACAGCCTCGAATGGCAGGTCATGCACCAGCTTTTCGTTGAGGCGCGCAATATCCTCCACGTCATACATCGTCTGGGATTTGCCGAATTTAGCGATGCTGAATTCCGCCACCAGTTCCTTCAGCGAATGGCGCACCTCGATGGCATCCGCGCTGCCCACTTTTGCCAGGAAGCTGCACAGTGCCATCGGTTCGATGCCCTGCGTACGCAAATCCGCGATCGTGCTGCTGCCCTTCCGCTTGGAGAGTTTTCCCTCCTTCGTTTTGATGAGCGCGTTATGGGCGAAGGCCGGAATCGCGCCGCCAAGTGCCTCGAAAAGCTGAATCTGGATCGCCGTGTTGCTGATGTGATCCTCCCCACGCAGCACGTGGGTGATGCCGAGTTCCATATCGTCCACGGCGGAGGGGAGCATATAGGTATACTCCCCGTTTTCGCGCACGAGGATGGGGTCGCTGAGGTTCCTCGCCTCGAAATGCCGCGCGCCCTGGATTTCATCATGCCACACAATTGCGCCATCCTCCAGCCGGAAACGCCAGTGCGGCTTCCGCGCTTCCGCCGCGAACTGCGCCTTTTGCTTGTCGGTGAGGCGCAGGCTTTCGCGGTCATAGATAGGCGGTTTTCCAAGCGCAAGCTGCATTTTTCGCTTGGTTTCCAGTTCCGTTTCCGTTTCATAGCAGGCATAAAGCCGCCCGGCGTTTTTCAGCTTTTCCACCGCCGCATCATAATGCAAAACGCGCGCGGATTGGCGCACTTCCCTATCCGGATTCAGCCCCAGCCACTGCAAATCCTCGCGGATGGCCTCCACATATTCCTCGCGCGAACGCTCGCTGTCCGTATCATCCAGGCGGAGCAGGAACTCGCCGCCCGCTTTCCGCGCGTAAAGCCAGCACAGCAGTGCCGTGCGGATATTGCCGATATGTAACCTGCCCGTGGGGCTTGGTGCAAAGCGTGTGCGCATGGTTAAGTGGTTGATGGTTATGTGTTGATGGTAATTTTTTATAAACCATCAACCATCAACCATCAACCCGCTTAATAATGATCCCGGCAGGAAAGAATGGTAACGGTATCTTTTGTGAAGATATAAATGAGCCGATGTTCCTCGGTAA
Source organism: Alphaproteobacteria bacterium (assembly GCA_023269645.1). Lineage (GTDB taxonomy): Bacteria > Pseudomonadota > Alphaproteobacteria > Rickettsiales > UBA8987 > JAHFPR01. The sequence continues at coordinate 6,455 of JAHFPR010000042.1, forward strand.
TGCGCCTCGACCAGGCTCCGGAATATTCATGTTTCAGTGCTTCCGGCTTACCTATGCCAGATTCCGGTGTGCGCCGGGTTTCCTTGATGAGTGTGTTGAGACGTTTGAGTATCTGCTTGTCGTGCTGCTGCCAGTAGAGGTAATCCTCCCATGCGTCATCTTCAAAAGCAAGTTTTCTGGACATCGGAAGCACTCCGCAGGAATTTCTATATAACTTAAAGCGAAGTGCGTAGTTTGAAATTATAGTGTTACCAAAATTATTCTTCTATCAACTGACGCTCACGCACATTGATGCCTTTCTTTGCGTTCTCCAACGCCTTCAGGATACGCCTGGCATTTTTCGGTGAGTGCCGGATACGCGCTGTTTCATCCATCCGCTCATAATCGTCACGACAGACGAGCACCACATCCCCGCCGTTACGGCGCGTAACGAGTATAGGTTCACGATCATCACATACCTTGTCCAGATAATCTTTCAGATGTTCGCGCAATGTGCTATAAGTAATGGATTCCTGCATGGCAATCTCCGTTCTGGTCAGGCGTATTATTGTTCAACAGTACTGTACAATATTCAGCAACATCTGTCAACTCAGTATCTGCTGAAAAATTCCCTAACTCCCAAACTTATTGGTAATCGGATAGCGGCGATCCCGCCCGAACGGTTTGGCGGAAACTTTTACCCCCGGCGCGGCTTGCCGCCGCTTGTATTCCGAGCGGTAAAGCAGCTTGCGCACCCGGCGCACGGTGGTTTCGTCGAAGCCCTCCGCCACGATGGCAGCAATCGGTTTTTCCTCCTCAATAAGCCGCATCAGGATTTCATCAAGCACCGCGTAGGGCGGCAGGGAATCCTCATCTTTCTGGTTGGGGCGAAGCTCGGCGGTGGGCGGCTTGGTGAGGATGCTGGCTGGAATCACCTCGCGGTTCGGCCCCAGCCCGTTTTCCGGCTTATACAAGTTCCGCCATTCGCTAAGCGCATTCACCTGCATTTTATACACATCTTTCAGTACGTTATACCCGCCACACATATCGCCGTAGAGTGTCGCATAGCCCACCGCCATTTCGGATTTATTGCCGGTGGAAAGCACCATCGCGCCGAATTTGTTGGAGAGTGCCATCAGCAGCGTACCCCGGATGCGGGACTGGATATTTTCCTCTGTCACATCTATGGGTTTTCCGGAAAACACGGGCGCAAGCGTATCCTCAAATGCGCGGAATGCATCCTCGATGGGGATATTATCGAGCTTCGCACCCAGCATCCGCGCGCAGGCTTCCGCATCTTCCACGCTCAACGCAGAGGTATAGCGCGAGGGCATCATCACCAGCCAGACACGTTCCGCCCCCAGCGCATCCACGGCGATAGCGGCAGAGAGTGCGGAATCTATCCCGCCGGACATCCCCATCACCACGCCGGGAAAATTATTCTTCGTCACATAATCACGCAGCCCCAGCACCATCGCCTGATACATCACCTGCTGCCAGCCCGCATATGCCCAGATTTCACCGGGGGCGCATTGCCACCTGTCATTCCCTGAAGTGCTGTCACCCCGCACTTGTTGCGGGGCAATTCTAGGGGAATCCATCTCACCGCTTGTACTTGCCTTGCGATGGATCGCCCTAGAATCGCTCCGCGATTCAGGCGATGACGAAAGACTCCATTCCGTCGTCACCACCGCTTCCTGTGTGCGGGAAAGCCGGACGCGCATTTTTCCCGTGCCGGAGAGCACGAAGGAATCGCCATCGAATACCAGGTCATCCTGCCCGCCGATCTGGTTGACATAGACCAGCGGCTTCCCCAGCAGCGAGATGTTCATCCGCGCACGCTCCTTCCGCTTGCGATGCTTGCCAACCTCGAACGGCGAGGCGTTCATGGAGAGGATAATATCGGAACCGCGCAGTGCCTCTGTCACCGTCATGTTCCACATATCCTCGCAGATCATGATGCCGAGTTTTACACCCCGGAACTCCACCGGATGCGGCATTCCGCCCGGCGTGAACACGCGCTTTTCATCGAACACGCCGTAATTGGGGAGATCGTGCTTGTGCTGGATATGCCGGATTTTTCCCTCCGCCAGCAGCAGCGCGGAGTTATGGATATTGCCCCCCTCCTCCCACGGGCTGCCGACGAGCATCGCGGTTTTTCCATCGGCAGTCGCGAAAGCAAGCAGCTCCACCGATTCCCGCGAAAGTGCCCGGAACGCGGGGCGATACACCAGATCCTCCGGCGGATATCCCGTCACCGAAAGCTCGGAATACACGATAATATCGCTGCCCTCGCCAATCGCCTTCTCCCGCGCGGCCAGCATCTTCGCGCGGTTCCCCCCAAAATCGCCGAGCGTATAGTTCAACTGCGCGAGGGTGATTTTCATAGGGTGTGCAAGTGTAAGTGGCAAGTGCAAGTTTCTTTTTCGTTATATCACTTGCCACCTGCACTTGCCACCTGCACTTTCTTCAACACCCGCTCAATCCACAGCGCGGTCAGCTTCTCCTGTACGCCGTTCTGCGCGAGGCGTTCGTTGAGGTGCGGGAAATCCACGTGATCCAGGCACTGATCCTGGTTGAAACAGGAATAGACATAATAGCGTTCGCCGGTTTTCGGGTCGGTGTGGCGCTGGAGGCACTGGGCGCAGATTTCCTTCATCATGCACTGCATGGGGGAATTGATGCTGCCGATGGCCTCATGGCCAGGCTTCAGATGTTCCTGCAACTCCTTGAAACGCGCCGCTTTTACAGCGGCCATCATGCGGTCGGAACCTATTGTTATGAGGCGGTCGGCCTGTTTCATATCAATCGGCTGCGCGCCAAGATTCCCCTTCGCATATGCCACCATAGCCTGAACAATATTCCCGTGGAAACTCTTATCCTGCAGGCGATCCGGCGTGAACGCGCCCTCGTCGCAGCACCACACGATGACATCCGCCGCGCGCTCGATTTCCTCTACCTTGTAGCGATCAATTTTGTTCTTGTAGCCCGCAAAATACAGCACTTTGGAACCCGCTTCGCGAAACGCGCGCCCGATGGAAAACAGCACGGCATTCCCCAGCCCGCCGCCCACCAGAATCACGGTTTCGTTGGGCTGGATGTGCGTCGGCGCGCCCGTCGGCCCCATGCAGATAACCGGCTCGCCCGGCTTCAGATGCGCGCAGAGCGACGACGAGCCGCCCATCTCCAGCACGATGGTAGACATCAAGCCCTTCTCCTTATCCACCCACGCGCCGGTGAGGGCGAGGCCTTCCATTGCCAGGGTAGTGTTGTCATCCTGCGGCTTGACCGCAGGATCTCCTGCCGCACGGGATCCTGCGGTCAAGCCGCAGGATGACGGAATTTTCAAAGCGAACGCCTCATAATTCTGAATCCGGTAAAACTGCCCCGGCTGGAAGGCCTGTGCGGCGAGCGGTGCGCGCACCACCACCTCGATAATCGTGGGCGTAAGGCGTGTCACTTCCTGCACCGTAGCAATCAGCAAATTATTCATTTCAGAAATGAACACAGAAGATGAACTATCTGTCACAGGCTTCTGTTGATAAAGTGCTTTTTCAACTATCTGAGCACCTTGTTTTGCACTCCCCATCGCCTTCACCACATTGCCGACAAAGGTAGGATGCAGGTCGCCGAAGAAACTCACGAACCGCCCGTCCGGATTCTTCCTCATCAGCACGTGGGGCACATCCGGCTTGGAGATATTTTTCTCCGGCTTCACCTTATTCCCCGCCTCATCCACCGCCGTGAAATAGCCGTTTTCCGTATCCACGGTAAAATGTTCCGCATCCTCACGCCCCAGCACGGTGTTGGGATTCGTGCCCGCCGCCATGAAGATGCTGCGCGCGGGAATCGTGGTTTCGTGCGTTTCAATGCGATTGTCTTCCGTCGTCGTTTGATAGTTTACGCGGAGGCCGCGCACGTGGTCGTAATCATCCAGCCGTACACCCGCCGGGGTCACACCCTCCTTGAAGAAAATGCCCTCCTCCATCGCCTTTTCCACTTCCTCATGGTTGAGGCGATAGCTCGGCGCATCCTGAAGGTTCCGGCGATAGGCCAGCGTCGCGCCGCCCCAGCTTTGCAGCAGCCCAATGATATTCGGATGCGGCTTTTTCCGCTCCTCCAGAATCGCGCGCGCATGGGCAATAAATTCCTCCGCGATTTCGGTTTCCTCTTTTGTCCAGCGTTTCCTCACCGCCGCTTCCTCCTGCTCCGCCGCCAGTATTTCATAGCGCGCGAGGAATTTCTCCACCTGTATGGGATAATAAGCGAGCGATTCCGTGGCCGTATCAATGGCAGTCAGCCCCCCGCCGATGACCACCACCGGAAGCCGAAGCTGGAGATTGGCGATAGAAGCCTCCTTCGCCGCGCCGGTAAGCTGGAGGGACATCAGAAAATCCGACGCGGTGCGCACACCGCGCGCCATTGCGTTGGGCATGGAAACCACAGTGGGCTTGCCCGCACCGAGGCACAGCGCGACATGGTCGAAGCCCAGCTCGAACGCTTTATCGTGGGTAATCGTGCCGCCGAAACGCACGCCGCCGTACATAGCAAATTGCGCACGGCGTTCCAGCAGCAGCCGGATGATTTTCAGATAATTCTTGTTCCAGCGCACTGTGATGCCGTATTCCGCCACGCCGCCGAAACCCGCCAGCGTTCGTTCGTCCAGTGCCTCGAAAAGCTCCTTGCGCGTATTGCGGATAGGCTTGAAAGGCACACGTTCACCGAGTGATGTAATACCTGAAATATCGCTGTTAAGCGGCTCAATTTTAAGGCCATCCACCGCAATAACGGTATGGCCTTGATTCAGCAGCAGATGCGAGAGGAAGAACCCCGCAGGCCCCAAGCCTGCCACCAGCACCTTATAACCGCTCTCCGCTTTTGGCAATGGATTCGCCAGATTCAGGGGGTTCCAGCGTGTCAGCAGGCTGTAAATCTCGAAACCCCACGGCAGATCCAGAACATCCTGCAACGTGCGTGTTTCCACCATCGGGATATTCACCGGCTCCTGCTTCTGGTATACGCAGGCCTTCATGCAATCATTGCAGATGCGATGCCCTGTAGC
>JAHFPR010000043.1 GCA_023269645.1 Alphaproteobacteria bacterium
TATTTCGCCGCAGACGCGGCTTGCGCTGGATTCCAGCTTCCGCTGGAATGACAAGTGTAGGGATTATCTATCGTTAGAGGACAATACCGGAAACTGGGTGCTGTTTAATAAAGATAGATACGCTGCACTGTCACCCCGTCTTTAGGGCGGGGTCTGGCAGGATTGCTTTCAGCAATCCCTGGCATTGCGCCGGATGCCGTGACAGGCACGGTATGACAAGGTGAGAAAATCCACCTTTATTAGACAATGCCGGAAACTGCGGTTCACCAGTTATTTCTTCAGGAAGCGGTCAATAGTTTCCAGAATGGCTTTTTTGAGTTCGGCAGGTTCTTTCATGCCACGCAGGTCAATCTGCTCCATGCCCACGCCGTTGATGTGCACGTGCCCCATGCCGATGAGCCTGTCGAATGCAGTCTGGTGGATTTTGACGCTCTCGATGCGGTCGAGATTCAACTCGTTCGTATCCACGCTGATAAGCCCCTCCTTCCGGATGACTTTTTTATTGGTAACGACGTGCTCCATCGTCTTCTTCTTAATGAAAACGCTGACGATCTTGAGAATTCCGAACAGGGTGAACAACACGCCGAAATAATAGCGCCGCGCCTTCTCAAACCAGATAATGGCGGGGTGGATTTCCTCCGGTATCGCGTGTTTGATCTGTTCCATTTTCTCCAGAACGAAAACCTTGATGCGCGAAACGTGCTGCGCTGCATCGCCGGTGGGGAGCTTTCCATCGGGCATCTCCGGCAGGAAGGTGATGAACAGGCCGAGCACGATCAGGATAACCGGGAAGACATAGGCGAAATTATGCAGTTTCGCCACGTAGACGATCTTTTCGCCCGACACCAGCGTTTTCTGGATGTATTTTACGCCCTTAAGGGCGGGTGCAGGTTTGGGAGCGGATGCAGGTGCAGCCCTGGGTGCGGCGGGTGCAGGCTTGGGCACTGGGTTCGGCGCAGGTGCGGATGGGGGCGCGGAGGGCGCAGGTTTTGGCGCGGAGGGCAATGTGGGTTTGGGTGCGTCGGTCATGAGGGGCACTATAACGGCGTTTTTTTTCCCCGGCAAGGGCGGGAGATGGTTGTCATCCTGAACGCAGTGAAGGATCTCCTGCGGCGGGGGATCCTTCGCTGCGCTCAGGATGACAAGTTCACTCCTGATGCAGCCACCAGCTATGCTCGTTGATGGAGAAGATCGGTGTGTAATGATGGATGCTGGTGTGTTCCACCACGCTGGGAATCTGGTTGTCGAGAATGTAGATGGTCTGCCCGGCATACACGGCCAGCACGGCGTGCATCACGTTCAGGTTGTTATCCTTGAGCACCACGATGCGCATATCGTCCGGAGAGAACCCCAGCTCCTTCAGCGAGAAATATTTGGAAATGGCGTAATCCTCACAATCGCCGTGCTTGATGAGGAATTGCAGCACCGTTTCCCAGTAATCCTGAACGCCCCAGTTGATAGTATCCTCAATATAGGGAGAGCGGTTTGAATGCTGGTTCACCGCGCGGAGCTGCTCCATCGGGTCTTTATCGCGGATGCTATCCAGAAAGCCGTGCCATTTGCTGCTGTATTTCTCGGCGCAGGTGCTATCCCCGCCGCAATCCGTGCCTTCGGCTGCGTCGCCGTTATAGTGCCGTTCCAGCAAATCCGTCCATTTCGGGAAATTCTTGAGGCGGGAGGAGCGACGCTCCTCCGTGCCGAAAAGTCCGGGTGGGTCGTCTTCCGCAGATGCGCCCGCCAGCGGGGCGGCCATCAGGATCAGGCATAACAGGAGTGCGGCAAATCTCATTATGCTTCCTGATGCTTCCTGTGGTTTCCTTATCCCTGACGCAGATTGCACTTTACCATTGCCTGCGCGGTTATTAAAGTATTGTATTGGGATAATGACCGGGGGTAGCCATGACCAGCGTCGCAAAGCAGAAAACGGAGGAAGCCATCGCACCCGCTTACGGCAGGGTGGTGCAGGGTTTTTCCGTGCTGGCCATCGTGGCGGTGATTGTGGCGGGGTTCGCGGTGCGGTTCGCCAATGCCGGATACCAGCGTGATCTGCACCAGTGGGAGATACGCCTGGGGATAACGGCGGATACCCGTGCGCAGGCCGCGCAGGATTGGGTGGAGCGTCAGCAGAAAGAGATGGCGGCGGTGGCGGATAACACCAGCCTGCGGCTCTACATGACGGAGCTTGCGGATAAGGAAGGCGGAAAAACCGATGAAGCACAGGCCGCTTCCGGCTACCTGCGTAATTATATCGTGGATACGGCGCGGAAAACCGGATTTATGGATTTGAAACAGCCGGAATCCGTGCCCGCAAGCGTGGAATATCACGGCCATGCGGGGCTGGCGTTGCTGGATAAATCCGGCAAGCCGGTGGTGATGACCGCCTCCATGCCTGAACTTGACGATGCGCTGAAAGCGGCTATGAAAGAAGTGCCGGGCGGCAAGCCTTCCATGAAGGATATATACCTCGATGCGGGGGGCGTACCGGTGATTGCGTTCTTTGCTCCCGTATTCGCGGTGCAGAATGATGAACAGCAGATCGGTACGGTGGTCGGCATCCGCCCGGTGGAGCGGCTTTATGTGCTGCTGAAACGTCCGGCCTCGGCGGAAGCAACGGAAGAAACCCTGCTGGTGCGGTTCCATGACGGTGTGGTGGAATACCTCTCGCCGCTGCTGGATGGCACGAAGCCGCTGGAGCGCAGGCTGGATCTCGCCACGGACGCGCAGGGTGATGCGAAATTTGCCTCGGAACAGCCGGGGCATTTCGGCATAAAGCGGGATTATGCCTTCCAGAACGTGCTCGTCACCAGCCGCCCCGTGCCCGGCACACCGTGGACGCTTATCCACAAAATCGGCCATAAGGAAGCGATGGCGGAATGCGCGCAGCGTCGCATAAGCCTCATTACCCTCTCGTTCCTCGGCATCGGGTTTCTGGTGGTGGTGATCCTCGCTGTGTGGCGGCATGGCTCTTCCGTGCGCTATAAGCATCTGGCGGATCGTCATAAAAGCCAGGAACGTCTGCTGCAGCTTGTGACGGATAACCAGCCGGATGCCACCTTCATCCTCGATGCTGAAAAGCATTACCGTTTCGTCAACCTGAAAGCGGCGCAGGATGCGGGTTCCACCAAGGAGGAACTGATCGGGAAAACGGTGCGTGCGGTGCTGGGACCCAAGCCTGCGAAGGCACTTGGTGCGATCGTGGAGCACGTGCTTGAACAGAAGCAGAAAGTTTCACACGTGCGCCGTGTGGAGGATGATACCGGCGTGTCGCAGAAGGTGGTGCAGTCGCGCTATATTCCGCTGGCGCGTGTGCCGCGTGTGCTCACGGTCGGCGAGGAACTTCCCGGTGTGCTGGTGGTGGAGCAGGACATCACCGCCGCCATCGTTGAACGCGAACGGCGCGAGCGACTGCTGAAGGATCTCGTGGAAACGCTGGTGCTGGTGGTGGACAGGCGCGACAAGCACTCCGCCCATCACTCCAAGCGCGTGGCAACGGTGGCGGAATCCGTGGCGCGCGAAATGCATCTGGATAACGTGTCGGTGGAAACGGTGCGCAACTCCGCGCTGCTGATGAATCTCGGCAAGGTGATGCTGCCGGTGGCACTGCTCACCAAGCAGGATAAACTCACGGCTGCGGAAAAGAAGCAGATCACTGAGGCATTCGCTTCCGGCGCGGAATATCTGAAAGGGCTGGAGTTCAACGGCCCGGTGGTGGAAACCATACGTCAGGCGCAGGAGCGGTGGGATGGCGGCGGCCCCCTGAAGCTCAAAGGCGATAAAATACTCCTCACGGCGCAGATTATCGCTATTGCCAACGATTACATCGCCATGATCAGCCCGCGCGCTTACCGCGACGGCATCAAAAAGGAAAAGGCACTGGAGAATTTCCTCGGCGATGTAGGTAAGCGATACCAGCGGAAAGTGGTGGCGGCACTGGTGAACTATCTGGAAAACGGCGGAGATGCCGCTGTGCCCGAAATTCCGGAGGATGACGATGAATCCTAGGAAAATCGCAGGGACAGGGCAGCACGGTTTCACGCTGGTGGAGCTTGCCACCGTGCTCACGATTATCGCGTTGATACTGGCGGGCATCCTGATCGGGAAGCAGATGGTGCAGCGTTCCCAGGCGATGGCGGTGGTGACGGAAGTGGAAAGTTTTCAGCAGGCTTTCGATAAATTCTGGGAGAAATATAAGGAACTGCCGGGGGATATGATAGATGGTTATGCTTTTTTTGATCTGAATGCCACGAATCTGATTTGTGGTACAAATGTGGATATAAACGGTAACGCGGCGGGCTGTAACGGCGACGGCAACGGTGTCATCGCTTCGCCGCGTGAATCCCTGCGGGGGTGGCAGCATCTGCAGCTTGCAGGGTTTCTGAGCGCGAAAGGCACATTCTATACCGGGATTTCCAGTGTGCCGACGTTCAACCCCGGAACCAATGTTCCTCCTTCGCAGGCTGCAACCCCCTTGTCGGGGCCTGCGGGTTATAAACTGGCGACGGGCACGGTCTATACCTTCACCGGCCATTACGCGCAGCTGGGGGCGAACGTGGCCAATAATCTTACGGGCGGCGTACTCACCACGGCGGATGCGCTGGCTGTGGATCAGAAGATGGATGACGGGCTGGCGATCACCGGCAGGGTGCTGGCGCAGAACGATGCTGCTAATGGCTGCGTTGCGGCCAATATTTATATCCGGACAGAATCCACCGCGACCGCGTGCAACATGGTGTTCCAACTGGGGACGCAGTAAGCGTGAAGGGTACTAAAAATCAAACCCATAGCGGGATTTGAGGATTTTTTTGGCATCTCCGGTGGGTTCTTCGCCGTAGCCGGAGGCGATAATCTGCCCGAAATCGGCGAGGTCGTAGCGGCCATCGGGGCGGAGGGCGAGGAACGGCTTGAGCTTAGGCTTATCAATGAGAATATAATAATAGGCGCGCCTGCCGGTACTATCCGTTGCGTTCACCTTATAGAAATACTCGCCCTGCGACGAGATGACCTTGTCTACAAATCCCATGAAACCCTATTCTCGCGCCGCTCCTGTGGATCGTGTTACCATCGGAGTGACTTCTAAATCTGTTACCATTGTGGTGGGTATTTCCGCCGCGAACGACGGTTCTCCACCGTGTATCTCAAAGCCTTCACTCATTTACAGCTCCCTTGTAAAAGCACCGGCATCTGCTTATCGCATCTGCCCATATGTGTATTCTAGCAAAGGAGCATTAAGAAAGAGTTAAGGAAACGAAGATTTTTGTAATTATTTTTGCATTTAAGGCCAGATGCGCGCATTTGTCAAGGATGGTGCGGTGCAAAACAACCTGATTCCGTGAGAGGCCTAGTCCCGTGAGAGGGGAGCAGCCTTCCGCGCGGTATCCGAGCGTGAGATGAGGTTCAGCAGTTCGGTTTCTTCCTGCGTGTCCAGGGTTTTTGCGGATCCGGCGGCGGGTGCGATTTCTGCCGCCGAGGAAGCGGCATCGTCGGAAATGGTGGATTGTTGCGGCTGCAGGGCGGCGCGTGCGTCGGCATCCGCCTGGGCGATGGGATTGATATGGTGGGTGATCACTTTGCTGGCTGTAGAGAAATCGGAAGGTGTAGCGGCAAACGTATCAAAGATAACGTGCAGCTTGAACCCGCCATATGCTGCCAAAAACACCAGCAGCACGAGGAATGCGGCCGAACGCAGCATAGTTCCCCCCGCCTATATCTAGTAGGCATAATTTACCCATAACACAATTTATAGGATAATTCCAGAGAAAAATATGGCCAGGGCATTTTGCGGCACTGTCTACTAAAGATAGATACACGCACTGTCACCCCATCTTTATGACGGGGTCTGGCAGGATTGCTTTCGGCAATCCCTGGCATTGCGCCGGATGCCGTGACAGGCACGGCATGGACAAGGTGGCTTTATTAGACAATGCCCGTTTTGCGGGCGGAAGAAATCAACCCTTACCCGAATGCTGGAACTCCGGAAGGATTTTTTTCAGAAGCGCAATCACCTCGCTCTCCTGATAATCCGTGGCGAGTGCCTCCAGCTTCTTTACAGCTTTCGTGATTTCGGGGAGGGAGCCATCCATCGCCGAGGCGAGCAGGATGCCGGGGCGTTCGGTGGGCTGCGGATTTTCTTCCTTGTAGAATAACTCCTCATAGAGTTTCTCGCCGGGGCGCAGGCCGGTATATTCTATCGCAATATCCTGATGCGGCTTCCGCCCCGCCAGCCGGATGAGCTGTTCCGCGAGATCATTGATACGCACCGGCTTGCCCATGTCGAGCACGTAGACGGGGCTGCCGCTATCGCTCTGCGCGGCGGAGATGGAAGCCGCCTGCAGCACCAGTTCCACGGCCTCGCGCACGGTCATGAAATAGCGGGTGATGTCCTTGTGGGTGACGGTGAGCGGGCCGCCTTGCGCCAGTTGCCGCTGGAACAGCGGAATCACCGACCCGGTGGAGCCGAGCACATTCCCGAAGCGCAGCGTGACGAAGCGCGTTCTGCCCGTTTTTTTCGATTGCCCGAACGCCTGGATATAGCGTTCCGCAAGTCGCTTGGTAGCACCCATCACGTTGGAGGGGTGGACGGCCTTGTCGGTAGAAATCATTACCATCAGTTTTACACCGGCCTGTACACACGCCTCCGCAAGCTGCTTTGTGCCAATGACGTTGGTGAGCGAGGCCTCGCAGGCGTTGCTCTCCGAAAGTGGCACGTGCTTGAGCGCAGCGGCATGGAACACGAGTTCCGGCTTTTCCTCCGCGAACAGGTTTTCCAGCAGCGTTGTGTTGCGTATATCCCCGATGACGGAGCGGTGCGGCGTTTCCGGGAATTTTTCCTCCATCTCCGTGGTGATGCTGTAGAGGCTGTATTCGGAGCTATCAAGCAGGGTGAGCCGCGCCGGTTCGTAGCCCGCGATTTGCCGCGCAAGCTCGCCGCCGATGGTTCCGCCCGCGCCGGTGACAAGCACTTTTCGCCCCCGGATAAGCGTGCGCATGGAGGCGCGGTCGAGTGCCTTTTGCGGGCGACCCAGCAGATCCTCCAGCGCGATGGGGCGCAGCGGGATGCCGCTTGCCTCGGTCTGGCTGAAATCCGTGAGGCGCGGCAGACGGGAGAGGGTCAGCCCGTGCTCCTCCGCCACTTTCAGCAGGTGATCCACCTCCGCACCCTGCAGCAGATCCGGCGCGATGATGATTTTTTGTGGCGCGTTGCCCTTTTTCTGGAGGGACTGGATAATCCTCGCCGTTTCCTCCAGTGTACCGAGTACCTGTACACCCCTGATATATTGTGATTTCTTGCCGGGGTCGTTATCCACGATGCCGACGATGCGATAATTTGCATAGGGATTGCCGACTGTTTCGCGCAGGAAAAGCTCGGCAAAATTATTCGCGCCGGCCAGCAGCACGGCGATTTTGCGCTCGTCGGGGATGACTTCCCGCCCCAGTGTGAAGGTGCGGTCGCGCAGGATGCGGTAAGCGTAGCGCGGAGCACCCAGCAGTGCCATCAGTACGAACCAGTTGATGAACATCAGCGAGCGCGGCATATCCGCCAGCCGGTTGAACAGGAACATCACCACCAGGAACAGCAGGATGGAGAAGGTCGCGGCTTTGGTCAGCGTGGTGAGGTCATGGCTGGAAGTGTAACGCCAGGAGCGGCGGTAGGTGCGGAACAGCAGGAAAGAGAGCGCGCAGCAGGAGATGAAAAAGAACAGCCCCGGCAGGCGGTAACTATCCGATTGCGCGAAATTTTCTCCCAGCCGAAGGTACAGCGCAAGGATAAAGCTCAAGCCTGCCATGAGCAGATCATGGCACACGGCGACGGAGCCTTTTTTTATGGGGGAATTGAGCAGCATTGCCTAATCTTTCCGGGGGGCGGCTTGCATATGCAGTATCAGAATCAGGCCGCCCGCTACAGCCGCCGCAAGTGCCAGATGCATCATGGGGTGGGCATGGGGCGTAGTGCTTGCCAGTGCCAGCAGCAGCAGCAGAATATTAGCAAGTGTGATGGAAAGCACCACCTGGCTGTGGCTCTTGCCTGCGCGCGCGGCACGCTGATAAAAATGCTGCGAGTGCGCTTCCCAGATGCGCTCCCTTCTCCGGATGCGCCGGGCGAGCGTGATGCCGCTGTCGGCAAGGTAATAGGCGGGGAGGATAAGCGCAGCTGGCCAATACCCCCGATAGGCCAGCGAGAGCAGCAGCCAGCCGACGGCATACCCCAGCGGAATGCTCCCTACATCACCCAGGAACAGCCTTGCCGGATGCCAGTTCCAGCACAGGAATCCGATGGCCGCCGCACCGATGATTGCGGCATAAATGGCGGTGGGGAAGGGCAGGGACGCGCCCGCCGCCACAACGATGATCCCGGTGCAGACGACCAGGGTTTGGCTGCCGGTGATGCCATCTATCCCATCCATGAAATTATAGAGGTTGATGAACCACACCCACAGCAACCCGGCGAGGAATTTATCCGCGAGTGGCGGCAGTATCCCGTGAAAAAGGAGCTGGTCATGGAACAGCAGGCGCAGGGAAAAGGTAACGCAGGCGATTTGCGCCAGCAGCCGCCATTTTCCGGAGAGCGGCCTAAGATCATCCCGCCAGGAAACCAGGCCGAGCAGCACGAGGCTCACAATCACGGGAAAAAGCGCGGGCATCAGCGCACTGTCCAGGGCGGCGATCATCAGCCCGATGAGGACGGTGCTTGTGACCGCGATACCGCCGCCGCGCGGAGTCGGCAGCAGATGGTTACTGCGGGGATTTGGCAGATCCATGATTTGCAATTCACGCAGCGCATGAAGCACTGCGCCTGTTCCCATATAGGATGCGGCAAAACTTATGATCCCCACAATGTAAAGCAGATGCCAGTTCATACAACAGAAGTAACACACCGGAAAGTTAAAGGCAAAGCGGAAAGGTGTGGGGAGGAATGCTGGTGCAGAAAAATTCTTGCCAAACAAGAAGGAGCGGTTATACTCCCGCCTCTTTTTATCCTCGCATACGCACCCGTAGCTCAGTTGGATAGAGCGCATGGCTACGAACCATGAGGCCGGAGGTTCGAATCCTTCCGGGTGCGCCAATGACAAAAGCCACACAATGTGTGGCTTTTGTCATTGGCGGGACAGAAAAAAGCAGAAATGCCACTCAGAAAGGAATTTCGTCATCCATTTCCGCGCCGGCTGAAGCAGGGGCTTTAGTACGCGATCCCGCGTTGCCGGGGCCGGAAAATGCTTCGGAAGATCGGCCGCCTCCGCCGGAATATTCTCCGCTGCTTCCGCCGCTTTTCTCTTTGCCATCCAGCATGGTGAGGCTGCCGTTGTAATTCTGGAGCACGATTTCAGTGGTGTATTTTTCTGCGCCGTCTTTATCTGTCCACTTGCGGGTCTGAAGCTGGCCTTCGATGAACAGCTTGGAACCTTTTTTCACGTAGTTTTTCACCACGTTCACCAGCCCCTCGTTAAAAATCACCACGCGATGCCACTCGGTTTTTTCCTTGCGCTCACCGGTGTTTTTATCCTTCCAGCTTTCGGAGGTGGCGAGGTTGAGGGTGGCGATTTCCCGCCCGTCCTGCGTGGAGCGGATTTCAGGATCCTTCCCCAGATTGCCGATCAGCATCACTTTATTCAAACTTCCGGCCATAGATTGTGTATTCCTTAATAAATGTTGCGAGGGATGACAGAAACGCTTAATAATAGCTACCCCACTCAGGGCACGGGTTCAACAGTTATTTCAGGATGGCAGGCCGAATGGAAGAATTCATCAGTGTGCGCGGCGCGCGCGAGCATAACCTTAAAGCTGTAAATATTGATATTCCGCGCGGTAAATTCGTGGTGTTCACGGGGCTTTCGGGTTCGGGAAAATCCTCGCTGGCGTTCGACACCATCTATGCCGAAGGCCAGCGTCGCTATGTGGAGAGCCTCTCGGCATATGCGCGGCAATTCCTGGAAATGCAGGACAAGCCGGACGTGGAATCCATCACCGGCCTTTCGCCCGCCATTGCCATTGACCAGAAAACCACCAGCCGCAATCCGCGCTCCACGGTGGCGACTGTTACCGAAATATACGATTACCTGCGCCTGTTCTATGCGCGCGTGGGTGTGCCCTATTCCCCGGCAACCGGGCTTCCTATTGAGAAGCAGACCGTCAGCCAGATGGTGGATAAGATTCTTGAACTTCCGGAAAAAACGAAAATTTATATCCTCGCGCCTATCGTGCGCGGGGGCAAGGGCGAGCACCGCAAGGAAATTCTCGGCCTGAAGAAGCAGGGCTTCACCCGCGTGCGGGTGGATGGGAATGTGCATGAAATTGATGAAGTACCCGTGTTCGACAAGAACAAAAAGCACGATATTGAGGTGGTGGTGGATCGCCTCGCGGTATCGAAGGAGCTTGGCAACCGCCTGCCGGACAGTATCGAAACTGCGCTGCATCTCAGCAACGGGCTGCTTTATGTTGTCATCCTGAGCGAAGCGAAGGATCTCAAGACACAGTCTGTGGCGGGAGATCCTTCGGCTGCGCCTCAGGATGACATACTCATTTTCTCCGAGCGCTTCGCCTGCCCGGTTTCGGGCTTCCAGCTTGCGGAAATTGAGCCGCGTATTTTCTCGTTCAACAGCCCCTACGGCGCGTGCCCGGCCTGCGACGGCCTTGGCACGGAGATGACGTTTGATGTGGCGGCGGTGGTTCCGGATGAAACACAGACGCTCCGGCAGGGTGCGATCTCGCCGTGGTCGGGTTCGTACATGAAATTCTATGAGCAGACGCTGCGCGGCCTCGCGCTGCATTATGGCTTTCGGCTGGATGACCGCTTCTGCGATTTGCCGGAAAACATCCGGAAAGCCGTGCTTTACGGTTCCGGCGAAGACCTCGTCCCCATTGAATATGAGGACGGCTACCGCACCCATACCAGCAAAAAACCCTTCGAGGGCGTGATTCCCAATATGGAACGCCGCTGGCGGGAAACGGACAGTATGCACGTGCGCGAAGACCTGGAACGCTACCAGAGCATGACCAATTGCCACGTGTGCAGCGGCTACCGTCTTAATAAGGAGTCGCTGTGCGTGAAGGTGGACGGGCTGCATATCGGCGAGGTGTGCGCCAAAACGATTGAAGAATCGGTGCAATGGTTCACTGCGCTGCCCAAGCGGCTTACCGCACAGCAGAATAAAATTGCGGAACGCGTGTTGCAAGAGCTGCGTCGGCGCGTCGGATTTCTCAATAACGTGGGGCTGGATTACCTGACGCTTTCCCGCCGATCGGGTACGCTTTCCGGCGGCGAAAGCCAGCGCATCCGGCTCGCCAGCCAGATCGGCGCGGGGCTTTCCGGTGTGCTTTATGTGCTGGATGAACCCTCCATCGGGCTGCACCAGTGCGATAACGACAAGCTGCTCGAAACACTGCACGGGTTGAAAGATTTGGGCAATACGGTGATCGTGGTGGAGCACGATGAAGACACCATGCGCAAGGCGGATTACATCGTGGATATTGGCCCCGGCGCGGGTGTGCATGGCGGC
>JAHFPR010000194.1 GCA_023269645.1 Alphaproteobacteria bacterium
GCGCACCTCGCGCCAGATGGCGCAGGAAATGGGGCGCGAGCCGACCCCGGAGGAACTGGCCGAAAAACTCGCCATGCCGCTGGATAAAATCCGCAAAGTGATGAAAATCGCCAAGGAGCCGGTATCGCTGGAAACTCCCGTGGGCGACGAGGACGGCAGCTTCCTCGGCGATTTCATCGAGGACAAAAACGCCATACTGCCGATTGACGCAGCAATTCAGACCAACCTGAAGGAAACCACCACGCGGATTCTGGCGAGCCTCACCCCACGAGAGGAGCGTGTGCTGCGGATGCGCTTCGGCATCGGCATGAACACGGATCACACGCTGGAGGAAGTCGGCCAGCAATTTTCCGTCACGCGCGAGCGCATCCGGCAGATTGAGGCGAAGGCACTGCGGAAACTCAAGCATCCCAGCCGCTCCCGCAAGCTGCGCGGGTTTATTTCGCATTAGAAAATAACGCGCGCTCCAAGAAAACCGCTACACAAACGGGCTTTCCTGGGGTATACTTACTTATGAAATCCTTATACCGACAGCACCATGACATCTGAGGGGGGTAAAATGCGTTGGAAATTGCTGTTTTTCATTGCGCTCCTCACTTGCAGCTTCGCCTCCGAGGCTTCCGCGAAGCCTGAACACTCCAAACCCGCACACGCCGCGCGCAAGCATCACCGTGCCCCCGCTGCCGCCCCCGCCGCGAATTACGCCGCACTGGTGGTGAACGCCGACACCGGCGACATCCTCTACCAGAAAAGCGCGCATGAACGCCGCTATCCCGCATCACTCACCAAAATGATGACGCTTTACCTCACGTTCCAGGCACTGGAACGGCACGATATTTTGCTCTCCACAGAAATGACAGCCTCGGAATATGCCGCCACCCAGCCGCCCAGCAGCATTGATCTGCGGGAGGGCGATACCATCACGGTGGATGAGGCACTCCGCGGCGTGGTGGTGAAATCCGGCAATGACGCGGCGGTAGTGCTCGCGGAACATATCGGCGGTTCCACCGAGGAATTCGCCCGCAGGATGACAGCCACCGCGCACCAGCTAGGAATGCGGGATACCCGGTTCCGGAATCCTAACGGCCTGCCCGATCCGGATCAATACACCACCGCTTACGACATGGCGATTCTTGGCCTGGCACTCAAGCGCGATTTCCCGCAATATTACCACTATTTCAAGGTTAACCAGTTCGTTTTCAAGGGAAAAAACTATATGGGGCACAACCACGTGCTCGCCCGATTCAACGGAGCGGACGGCATCAAAACCGGCTATATCCGCGCTTCCGGCTATAACCTGGTCAGTTCCGCCGAGCGGGATAACCAGCGGCTCATCGGCGTAGTGCTGGGGGAAAATACCGCCAAGGCGCGCGACAACCGCATGATCCGCCTGCTCACCAAGGCCTATAGCTACCTGAAATACGGACACAACACCGATAGCCTCGTCACCGCGCGGTAGGAAGGGCGCGTAAACCCGACAAGTACCGTCATTCCCGCGCCCATCTTCGCAAGAACTGGCGGGAATCCATCTATCCACCTGCTCCGCTTGTTGCAACATGGATCCCGCCTGCGCGGGAATCGGGAATGACTAATATTTATAGCAGAAATGCTCCTAAGGCTTCGCTTCCTTCGGCGCGTTGAACTTTCCGAGGTTGCCGAGGAGCTGCCCCATCACGGTGATATTCTGGCCTTCGGTGGGGGTGGATTCCTTGGAAATGGAGATGTCGCGCCGGTCTTCACCTTTCGTGCGCTCCACCGATGCCACGTTGCCGTTTTGAGCAAAATTCACGATGATCACATCCTCTCCCGCCACTTTGGGGCGCGTGATGTTGGAGGCTCTGAGCTTCAGCCCGATATAATACCATTTCTCATCTCCGAACGCGGAGGTGGTGGAGGGCGAACCGAGTGCCCGCATAACCTCCTCCTTGCTGCTTCCGGGATGGATTTCCTCCAGCCTGGCGAATTCCATCGCATAACCGCGATTTTCCTCTTTCGACACGCACGCGCCCAGCACCAGCACACAGCCAGCCGCGATCACCCATGCCTTTCTTCCGCCCTCGCGCATATTTCTCTGGCTGCCCGTGTACATATTTCTCTGGATTTCCGTTTCGTTATGGTTTATAAGTCCGCTCCCGCGCCGGAACCGCGCTCACATTATAGAAAGAATAACACTAGCACAAGGGTAACTTGTCATGGCTGTCCCGAAGAAAAAGAAATCGAAATCCCGCCGCGATATGCGCCGGTCGCACCACGCGCTGAAAGGCACGATGGTCGCGGAGAACGCCACCACAGGCGAGCTTCAGCTTCCGCACCACATCTCGCTGGATGGCTATTACCGTGGCCGTCAGGTGATCGCCGCCGCAGCAAACGCCCCGGCGGAACTGGAAGACCTGGCGGAAACGCTTTAGTTTCGTTTTGTCCTGTTTTCCTGCTGCTTTCTTAAAAAGTTTGGGGTAAAATCGCGCCCATGATGCACCAACCCGGCGATAAAATCATCCGTTTGGCACTGGACGCGATGGGCGGCGATAAAGCCCCGGAAGCCGTTATCAAGGGCGCGGAACTTTCGCGCAAGCGGTTCCCCCACCTCCGTTTCCAGTTTTTCGGCGATACCCAGAAAATCGCGCCAATCCTCGCGCGTTACGCACAGCTCAAGGCACTCAGCACCATTGTCCACACCGAAGATGTGATCTCGGACGACGAAAAACCTTCCATCGCCGTGCGGAAAGGCCGGAATTCCAGCCTGGCACTCGCCATCAAAGCGGTGAGAGATGGCAAGGCGGAGGGTATCGTTTCCGCAGGCAACACCGGCGCGCTGATGGCACTCGGCAAGCTGCTGCTGCACACCCTCCCCGGCATTGACCGCCCCGCCATCGGCGGTGATATGCCCACCACCAAAGGCTATTGCGTGATGCTCGATCTCGGCGGCAACGTGAGCTGCGATGCCGATAACCTGTTTGAATTCGCGGTGATGGGGCACGCCTTCGCCAACGCCTATCTGGGCATTGAGAACCCTTCCATCGGCCTGCTCAACATCGGCACGGAAGAAACCAAAGGCCACGAAGCCGTGCAGACCGCCGCAGCCATGCTGCGAGCGAGCGATTTGCCGCTTAATTTCAAGGGCTTCGTCGAAGGCAATGACATCAACACCCACGGCACGGACGTGGTGATTTCGGACGGCTTCACCGGCAACATCGCACTGAAAACCGTGGAGGGCACGGCGACCATGATCGTCACCCTGCTGAAGCGGCATCTGAAGGCTTCTATCTGGGGGCGGATCGGCGCGCTGATCGCCCGCCCCGCGCTTAAAAAATTCGCGGAGCATTTCGATCCTGAACTCAATAACGGCGCGATTTTCCTGGGGCTGAACGGTGTTGTCATCAAAAGCCACGGCGGCATGGGCGAGCGCGGTTTCGCGCAGGCTATTCTGGTTGCGGAGCGTGTCATCAGCAACCGGGTGAATGACAAAATCGTGGATGAAATGGTTAAATCCGGCCACATCCCGCCGTTGGAGAAGCCGTGGCAGGCGGCGCGCATGGAAGATACCCCTGCCGCCGGAGATACCCCCGCATGATCCGGTCGGTAGTGGCGGGAACGGGGTCGTGCCTCCCCGCGCGCGTGATGGATAACCACGAAATGGCCACCCTCGTGGATACGAACGACGCATGGATACGCGAGCGTACCGGCATCACGCAGCGCCACCTCGCCGCACCCGGTGAGTTCACCTCCCACCTCGCGGCAAAAGCAGCGGCGCGCGCGCTGGAAGCGGCGAAGCTCACCC
>JAHFPR010000044.1 GCA_023269645.1 Alphaproteobacteria bacterium
AGGTGGTGCGGCTTTACTCGGCACCTCCGGTATATGGCGAATTTGTTAAAGTGGTATTCAGTGCTACCAACAAGGATAGCCCGGTCAATTTCGGTGCTTCCAAGCGGCGCGAAGTGCAGATAAAATCCCTCACGTTCATGGATGCCACCAAGCGCAAGGTGCAGATACGCATGGCATTGAACGACATCATGCTTCCCGGTCGTGATGTGGCTGCCAGGCACAATGTGGTGGCGATTATAACCTTCGCATTCAAAAATCTGGATTTATCTCCCGAAGAAAGATATACTAACCCGCTGGGTTTCCAGATACAAAGTTATTTGTTGGAAGAAGAGCATGTGGATGAAAGCGACCAGAAGAAATAAAATCGGTCTCCGGCTTGCGCTGCTGGCGGTGCTCTGCGGCGCGCAGCCGGGAGGCCTCCCGGCTGCACAAGCCGCCGATGAAGCACCGGTGACGATTGACAGCCGCATCCGCACACTGGTTTATACCCCCAACGAAGTTTTCCGGATGTATACGGAGTTCGGCTACCAGTCCAACATTGAATTCTCCGAAGACGAGCAGATCACCACTATTTCGCTCGGCTCGCCATCCATGTTCAAGATCATTCCCTCCGGCAATCGGCTTTTCGTCAAGGCACTGCAGAAGGACCGCCACACGAACATGACGGTGGTTACCACCAAACGCGCCTACCAGATTGAGCTTTTCTCTACCGCTGAAGCGGAAAAAGATGTGATTTATGTGATGCGGTTCTACTACCCCGAAAACAATATTGATGATGCCCAGAAAGAAGGCGCGGCCATATCCGGCAATAAGGAAGCCTCTTCAAAGGACGGGGTTGCAAAAGACGGAATTTTGCCTGTCTTGCCGGGTGCGGAAAATAAACCCCCGGAAACCAAAGCCGCAGAGGCGAAACCTGCGCCGGAGGCGGAAAAAACCGGTGCGGAGAATTATAATTACAGCCTGTCGGGGCCGGAACAGGTTTCGCCCGTGCAGGTGTATGACAACGGCGCGGCTACGTTCTTCAAATTTCCGGAAGGCCTTGCGCCGCGTGTCTACGGTGTAAACCCGGAGGGCTATGAATACCCGCTGCCAACACGGCGGCAGGGAGAATTCCTGGTGGTGGATCTGGTATTGCCGAAATTCTCGCTGCGGGAAGGAAACGACGTGGTGTGTGTGTTTAATGAAAGTGTGGCAGGCGCACGGCTTTAACGCGCCTACGGCTCAGGATAAATTGCATGGCGGATAACGAACAGCAAGCACCCATCGACCCGGTAAGCGGTGAAATGCCGCCGGGGGAAGAGAATTTCCCTGCGCCGGAAAATGATGGCTTGCAGGAGCGCGTTTCTGCGGTATCGGAAGGCAGCAATAAAACCAAAATCATCGCAGGGGTCATCGCTGTGGTGCTTGTTTACGGGATATATAACCTGCTCTTCGTTAAAAGCACACCGCCGCCGCCGAAGCCGAAGCCGACGGAAGCGACCTCTACCGGAGCGGTTGCGGATGCGAACACGGTTCCGAGCATGGCGGCAGTCGGCGGGGATATTACCGCCCCGCCCTTGCCCCCTGTGCCGCCGCCTCTTCCGCCCGCACCTCCTTCCGCGCCCCCCAGTTACAGTTCGTCTGCACCGCAGCTTCCGATGCCTGGGGGCGGTTCCGCTATGGGGGCAATGCCATCTTTCCCCTCCGCGCCTGGGGGCGGGCAGGGTATGCTGCCACCGGCGGGAGGCGGGGGCGCGCCCGGCCCCCTGGGGCCTGCGGGTGGCCGCCGGAGTATGCAGGAGGCCAGCGAGGCGGAAAAGCAACGTCTGCGCGCCAATATGATGCTGCAGGGCGGCAGTGGCCGCTACAAAACGCCGCCCAGTGCGGCACAGGGTATCGTTGCGCCGACCAAAGCGGATGGTGGCCCGCAAACCGCGAGTACGCCGGGTGCTCCGGGCACTCCGGGCACTCCGGGGGCAAAGCCGCCATCGTCGGTCAAAACGGTTGGCAACCCCGAACTCATGATTGCCCAAGGAAAAATCATCTCCGCCGTGCTGGAAACGGCGATCAATACCGACCTTCCCGGCGCGCTCCGTGCTGTGGTGAGCCGGGATGTGTATGCCGAGCAGGGCAAGCACGTGCTGATTCCGCGCGGCTCCCGGCTTATCGGCAGCTATAATACGGACATCAAGCGCGGCCAGGCGCGCGTTTATATTGTGTGGAACCGCCTCATCATGCCGAACGGCCATGATATGTCCCTTGGTTCGCCGGCGACGGATTCGCTTGGGCGTTCCGGCTTTGAGGGGCACGTGGATAACAAGTATTTCGAGCTTTTCAGCAACTCGCTGCTGCTCAGCTCCATGAGTGTCGGCTTTGCGGTGGTGGTGGGCGCGGCAACGAATTCCCAGAGCATCCAGCAGGGGCAGACAGGCAGCGGCGATGCCACCACCAGCGGCAACGTGGTGGATATTGCCACGCTGAACGCGGTCAAGGACTTCAGCAGCCAGGTGCAGGATGTGGTGAAGCAGAATCTCCAGATCAACCCCACGATTACTGTTAACCAGGGCGAAAACATCAAGATATTCGTCAACCGCGATATTTTTATTCCTGAAGACCTGGCCTTTACCCTTTCGCAGCCGGAAACCGGCAATGCGGAGGATCGCGGCTTTGATGCGACGCAGTAGGCGGGCAGCACCATGAGCGTCGCCGCACTAGAAACATTCCTGGGTCCCATCAAGGAAATCTTGGGAAGGGACGGGGTCAACGAAGTTTCCATCAACCGCCCCGGCGAGCTGTGGGTGGAAATCAAGGGCGACAAGCACAAGGAAAATATTCCGGAGTTAACCCTGGAGCATTTGATGGCACTGGGGCGGCTCATCGCACAATCCACCAGCCAGAATATCAGCGAGGAACTGCCGCTGCTTTCGGCAACCCTTCCCGCCGGGTATCGTATCCAGGTGGTGTTTCCCCCGGCCTGCGAGCCGAAAACGGTTGCCATGTCCATCCGCAAGGCCAACGCGCTGCGGCTGAACCTGGAGCAATATGAGGCACTCGGCGCGTTCCAGAGCACATCCAGCAAGCCCATTGCCAACCCCAAAAATGCTATCCTGAAGGAAATGCTGGATGCCGGGCAGATCCGCCAGTTTCTGGAGGAAGCGGTTCGCGCCAAAAAGAATATCGTCATCAGCGGCGGTACTTCCACCGGTAAAACCACCTTCATGAACGCCGCGCTGCGCGCCATCCCGCTTGAGGAGCGGCTCATTACCGTGGAGGATGCGCGCGAAATTGACATCCCGCACGAAAACCGCGTGCACCTGATGGTATCCAAAGGCGGGCAGGGGCGCGCCAAGGTGACCACGCAGGACCAGATCGAAGCCTGCCTGCGCCTTGCGCCCGACCGGATTATCGTGGGCGAGTTGCGCGGGGCGGAGGCGTTCAGCTTCCTGCGTGCCGTGAATACCGGCCATCCTGGCTCCATCGCCACGCTCCACGCCGACAACCCGACGCTTGCCTTCGAGCAGCTGGTGATGATGGTGATGCAGGCGGGGCTGAACATGACCCGCCCGGAAATCAAGAAATACATCCACGACGTGATCGAGATCGTGGTGCAGCTCAAGCGCGGCGGCAAGGGGCGGAGGTACGTTTCGGAGATTTATTTCAATCCGATTTGATGCGGTAAGGGTGCAAGGGTTTAAGGATGTAAGGGTATAAGGAAACCACTTACACCCTTACACCCTTCTTCTTCCCTTTACGCCGCCCCGCCAACTCTGCTAAGGTTGCTCCGTCACACGAGGTACGGCAATGGCGGGCTACATAGATTTCAGAAACAAGCTGGGAAACGTCCTGCTCTTCGGCATTATTCTGCTGATGTTCTTCTCGCTGTTTTTTTACGCTGCGATCTGCACCTTCGTGATCCTGCATGATGGCGTGGCCCAGGTGCAGAACCTCATCTATCCTGAAGATGTCCTGTCTTATTACTATAAATGGCTGAAATTCTGGTATCTTTACCATGATCGGCTGCCCCCCAATGAACAGAATGTCGCGCTGGAGCTTTTCGGCCCGCTTGCCGCTGCCGTGCTAGGCTACCTCGTGTTTCTGTTTACCATCCGCGCACCGCTGGTGGATTTCCGCCCGCTCCAGAAGAAGGAATCCATCCACGGCGATGCCCGCTGGGCAACCGAGGAAGATATTAAAAAAGCCGGGCTACGCGCCAAAAAAGGCATGATGATGGGACGCACCGGGCGCGGGTATCTGGTGGCGGATGGCTACCAGCACGCGCTGCTGTTCGCGCCGACCGGCTCCGGCAAGGGTGTCGGATTCGTGATTCCGAACCTTCTGACCTGGGAGGATTCGGTGGTCTGCCACGACATCAAGCTCGAAAACTTCGAGCTGACAAGCGGCTATCGCCAGCAGGGAATGGGGCAGAACGTCTATCTGTGGAACCCCGCCAGCCCGGATGGCATCACCCATTGCTACAACCCGCTGGACTGGATCAGCATCAAGATGGGGCAGCAGGTGGACGACGTTCAGAAAATCGCCAACCTGCTGCTGCCCGAACAGGAATTCTGGCAGAACGAGGCGCGCTCGCTGTTCGTGGGGGTGACACTGTACCTGCTCGCCGTGCCGGATAAAATCAAATCCCTCGGCGAAGTGGTGCGCACGCTTCGTAGCGACGATGTGGTGTATAACCTCGCCGTGGTGCTCGATACGCTGGGGAAAGACATCCACCCCGTTTCCTACATGAACCTGGCGGCGTTCCTGCAGAAGGCGGATAAGGAGCGGTCGGGTGTGATCTCTACACTCAACTCCTCGCTGGAACTCTGGGCGAATCCGCTCATTGATGCCGCCACCGCGAAAAGCGATTTCGATTTCAATATGTTCAAGAAAGTGCCCATCACGGTGTATGTAGGCCTCACCCCGGATAACATTGACCGGCTGAAACCGCTCATGCAGATTTTCTACCAGCAGGCCACCCAGCTTCTTACCAAGCATATGCCGAGGCCGGATGAGCCTTACGGTCTTCTGTTCGTGATGGATGAGTTCCCGACGCTCGGCGATATGTCGCAGTTCAAGCAAGGCATCGCTTATTTCCGGGGCTACAAGCTGCGGCTGTTTCTGATTATTCAGGATACCGAGCAATTGAAGGATATTTACGAGGAGGCGGGCATGAATTCGTTTCTCGCCAACTCCACCTACCGTATCACTTTCGCTGCCAACAACGTGGAAACCGCCAACCTTATTTCGCAGCTTATCGGCAATAAAACCGTGAACCAGATTTCGCGCAACGCGCCGGTTTTTCTTGATCTGAAGCCCGGCTCACGCTCGCGGCACATCTCGCAGACGCAGCGCGCGCTGCTGCTGCCGCAGGAGGTGATCGGGCTGCCACGGGACGAGCAGATCATCCTCGTGGAATCCCAGCCGCCTATCAAAACGAAAAAGATTTTCTACTATAAAGATCCGTTCTTCACCAAGCGGCTGATGCCGCCTGCCAAAGTGCCGGTGCAGGAGCCTTACGACCCGCGCAAGGCCAAGGAAAAAGTGAAGGAAAAAGAAAAACCGAAGGAAGTACCGCCCAAGCCCGCCGCGCCCGCCAAACCGCCGACACCGCCGCAGCCGCCGGCCAGGCCTGCCGCGCCCCCCGCCGCGGCTCCTGTGGCTCCTGCCGCACCGACCGGGACGAAATAACCATGTCCGGGAATGCCATGACCAATGCTTTCAGTACCCGCGCGCAGCTTGCCATTCTCCTGGTGTATGCGGGGATGATTGCGTTTATCGTGCCGTATCACGAGCCGTGGACGGACGAAACAACTCCGTGGATGATGATGCGGGAAGTTTCCTTCGCGCAACTCTCCGAAGCCACGCACAATCTCGGCTATACCATGCTGTGGCATCTGATGCTGACACCGTTCGCGCGCGCCGGGTTGCCGTTTGAAACCATCTATGTCATCCACGGCATCATCGCGGTGGCGATGGTGGCGGTGGTGCTGCGTTTCGCGCCATTTTCGCGGACGACCAAGCTCCTGTGGACGTTCTCGAACCTCATTCTGTATCAATATGCCGTGCTGGCGCGCCCCTACAGCCTCACCAGCCTGATGCTGTTCACCGTGGCGGCCATCTATCCGCTGCGCTTCACGCGCCCGATGCTTTACGCCGCTGCCGTGTTCATGCTGTTCGAGGGGCACGTGATCGTGTTCATGGTTCCGTGCGCGCTCACGGCAGCGTATCTGTGGGAAATGTGGCGGAACGGCAGGATGGAAAAGCGGCAGGTCGCGGCGTTCCTGCTGATGGTGGCGGGCTGCCTTGTGGCGGTATACCAGCTCCGCCCGCCGCAGGATCCTGACCATATGTTCCACGGATTCGCTAACCTGTTCCGGGGCGAGGGCTTCGTGGTGGGCTTAAGCGACGGCTGGCTGCCCTACGCGCTGCTGGATGCCTCCGATAACCGTAACGATCTGATGATAATTATCACCGTGCTGATGCCGCTTCTCATTCCGCTGGTTGTTATCAATGACCATATCAAAAAAACCGTGCCGGTGTTTATCTTCGTCCTTGCGATGCTGTGGATGGCCTACGTGTTCATGTTCAAGTTTCCCGGCACGTTCTGGCATCACGGGCTTGCCATACAGGTGACGCTGTTCTCGCTGTGGCTGGCTTCCTATTACAAAGGCGAGGCAAAACACCAGGGCAGGGAGTGGGTGCTCATCAACTTGTGCCTGCTTTATGGCTGCGTGCTTACGCCGTTCCTTTACTATAAGGATTACATCTATCCGTTTTCTGCAGGCAAAGCCGCCGCTGCGTTTATCCGGAAGAACCATCTTGAAGATCGCATTCTCATCAGCGACCGGCTGGAAGCCATGACACCCTATCTGCCGAAGGGAGCGTGCAACTGGGTTCCTTACGCCCGGCGATGCATCAATTACGATACCTGGGATGCCGCATTCTACATCTACCGGAAACAACGGAAGATAGAGGGCATTGAGCATCCGGCACTCACCATTGCGAAAGAAGTCTTCGGGGATTTTTCCGGAAAAGTGGTGATGCTGCAGCGTCCGGCCACGGAAGATGAACGCAAACGCTACGGGCTGGTGCTGGTTTTCTGCGAATCCGGCATTCAGGATGATGCCTGGATCTATCTGCCCGAAGGGGATTTCAAGAAGCTGGCGGGGAAGTTGATTCTGCGGTAAGTTATACATCTTCCGGGGGAAGAATGAGTGCCACACTCCCACAGAAAGCCGTGAAGCTGGCGAGTTTTTTCGCCCATGCCGTGCCGTTCCTCGGCCTGGCGTTCGACCGCTATCACGCCCGGCATCACCGGGAAGCGACCATCCGGATGTACGAAGAGGAACTGCGCGACCGCCGCCTGGCGGAGCAGAAACTCCGCGCGAGCGAGGAGCGGGTCAAACTCATCATCAACGCCGTGCCGGTGCTGCTGGCCTATATTGACAGTCGCTTCCACTATCGTTTCGTCAACAATAATTTCGAGCGGTGGCAGGGCATCCCTGCCCGGCGTGCGGTGGGCAGGCCGGTGGAGGAAATCTCCGGAAAAGAGGCTTTTGCCGTGCTGAAGCCCCACCTCGAACGGGCGATGGCCGGCGAGCCGGTATCGTTCGAGGACGAAATTATCTCCCCGGTGGGCAT
Organism: Alphaproteobacteria bacterium; assembly: GCA_023269645.1. Lineage (GTDB taxonomy): Bacteria > Pseudomonadota > Alphaproteobacteria > Rickettsiales > UBA8987 > JAHFPR01. The sequence continues at coordinate 7,618 of JAHFPR010000044.1, forward strand.
AAAACGCGCCGTGCGCCTCACATATGTGCCGGAACTGGTGACCAGCTCCAGCGAAGTGGCGGGCGTGTTCGTCTGCGGCGAGGATATTTCGCAAATCCGTGGAGCCGAGCAATCCCTCAAGGAGCACGCCGAGGTGCTGGAGTGGAAAAACTTTGAGCTGGAAACCGCCCGCGCCGATGCGGAAAAAGCCACCCGCATGAAATCCGAATTCCTCGCCAATATGAGCCACGAAATCCGCACCCCCATGAACGGCGTTATCGGCATGATCCGCCTGCTGCTCGATACCGCGCTCTCGCCGCAACAGCGAGAATATGCCCGCATCGTGAAAACCTCCGCCGACAGCCTGCTCGACCTCATCAACGACATCCTCGATTATTCCAAAATCGAGCACGGGCGGCTGGAACTGGAGGCCATCCCCTTCGAGCTTTCCCGCTCCCTGCGCGAAGTGGCGCAGCTCATGGTTCCGAACGCGCGGGAAAAAGGGCTGGAGCTGGTGGTGCGCTATGATCCCGCCATCCCGCGCACGCTCGAAGGTGACCCCGCCCGCTTCCGGCAGGTGCTCTATAACCTTATCGGCAACGCCATCAAATTCACGGCGGAGGGGCATATCCTCGTTACGGCGGAACTGGAAGGCGCGGCGGAGGAAACCGCCTGTGTGCGCTTCACCGTGCAGGATACCGGCATCGGCATCCCCGAAGACAAGCACGATTATGTGTTCCATATGTTCTCCCAGGCGGATGCCTCCACCACCCGCAAGTTCGGCGGCACGGGGCTGGGGCTTGCCATCTGCCGCGAACTGGTGACCATGATGGGCGGAGAAATCGGCGTGGAATCCATGCCCGGTGCGGGTTCAACCTTCTGGTTTACCGTGAGGCTGCCTGTGGCGGAGAGCGGCGCGGAACACGCTGCGGAGGCCTGGGCGGTGCTGGCGGGAAAACGTGTGCTCGTCGTGGACGATAACGAGGCAAGCTGCGCTGTGGCGCAGGAAATCATCACGCAAGGCGGAATGCGCAGCACGGCAGCCCATGATGGTGAACAGGCACTTGCCATGCTGGAGCGTGCCGTTTCCCAGGGCGAACCCTACGACGCTGTGCTGATCGACAAAACCCTGCCGAAAATGGACGGGCTGGAACTCGCCGGGGCTATCCGTGCCCTTCCCGCGCGTACTCCGGCGAAGCTCCTGCTGCTGGCGGATGGCTATGTGGAGCCGCAGGCGGGCGAGGCGTACTCCCTGGAGGCGGTGCTCGATAAACCTGTGTGGCGCGACCAGCTTCTTACCGCGCTCGCCCAGGCGATTTCCGGGGAAAGAAAAACATTGCAAGTTGTTACGGAAAAGGTGGAAAAAATGACAGCGGAAAACACACACGCTCGCGTATTGCTGGCGGAGGATAACAAGGTCAACCAGGTGGTTGTGCAGAAAATGCTCCAGAAACTTGGTTACCAGGTGGAAATCGCCGAGAATGGCCGCATGGCGGTGGAAGCGGCACGGCAGGGCGGGTTCGACATCATCCTGATGGACGGCCAGATGCCGGAGATGGACGGGTTCGAGGCTACCGGGGAAATACGGCGGCTGGAGGCGGAAGGCACGGTGCGGCGCGTACCCATTATCGCCGTCACCGCCCACGCCATGCAGGGCGACCGGGAACGCTGCATCGCCGCCGGGATGGACGACTACATCGCCAAGCCCATAGATCAGGACGCGCTGGCTGCCAAGCTCGCGCAGTGGGTGGGGCTGCCGGGGAAGCCTTAGGTGCGCTCCCTGCAAAGCCTTCTGGCTTTGCAGATGAGCCTGAGCCACTCCGTGGCACTGAAGATACGCGGCTTGCTAGCCGCGTTCCTTGTCCCCTGTGCCTCTGAGCTTGACTGCCCGCCGCGAACCGCCTACAAAACGCACATGGCAAAGCATTACCCCGATACCTCCAGCAATCCCGACTTCCCGAAAATCGAGGAGAATATCCTCGCGCGCTGGGAGCGGGAAGGCACGTTCCGGCGTTCTATCGAGCGCACTGCGTCATCCTGCGGCTTGACCGCAGGATCCCGTGCGGCAGGAGATTCTGCGGTCAAGCCGCAGGATGACGGTTCCAATGAATGGGTGTTCTACGACGGCCCGCCGTTCGCCAACGGGCTTCCGCATTACGGGCATCTGCTGACCAGTTGCGTGAAGGATATTTTCGCGCGCTACCACACGATGAAAGGCAGCCGCGTGGAGCGCCGCTTCGGGTGGGATTGTCACGGGCTTCCTGCCGAAATGGGCGCGGAGAAGGAGCTTGGCGTTTCCGGGCGCAAGGCGATCGAGGAGTTCGGCATCGCCAAATTTAATGACTATTGCCGCACCTCCGTGATGAAATATACCGGGGAATGGCGCAACTACATCACCCGCGCCGCCCGCTGGGTGGATTTCGACAATGATTACAAAACGATGGACACGGACTACATGGAATCCGTGCTGTGGGCGTTCAAGCAGCTCTACGACAAGGGGCTGGTCTATGAATCCTACCGCGTGATGCCCTATAGCTGGGCGGCGGAAACGCCTTTGTCGAATTTTGAAACCCGCATGGATGATGCATATCGGGAGCGGACGGATAAGGCGGTGACGGTGGCGTTTAGGTTGCTGGAGAAGCCGCAGGGTGCGCCGGAAGCGGAGGAATATTATATCCTGGCGTGGACGACTACGCCGTGGACGTTGCCGAGCAATCTGGCGTTGGCGGTGAAGGGGGATATGGAGTATGCGTGTATCCTTGCGGTAGACCCGGTATCTCCCCCACCGCTTGCGGGGGGGGCAGGGGGGGGATCTCTCCATGCAAAAATCGGTGAAGACATCCACACCACCCGCAACCCCGAAGCCCTGGCCAAGGCCAGGGAATTGCGCCACAGCCTCACGCCGATGGAGGCCAAACTCTGGAATATACTGAAAAGTCGGCAGCTTGAAGGGCATCACTTCCGCAAGCAGCAGCCCGTTGGCCCGTATATCGCCGATTTTGTCTGCAACCAGAAGAAGCTGGTGATTGAACTGGATGGCGGCCAGCATGGTGAGCGGCAGGAGTACGATACCGCGCGCACCGCTTTCATGGAAAAGGCTGGATACACGGTGATGCGGTTCTGGAATAACGATGTGTTTGAGAATCCCGATGGCGTGGCAGATGCTGTTCTCAGGAAACTTGCTGCATTACCATCGGCGCATACCGCCGATGCTGCGTTACCCCCCCCTGCCCCCCCCGCAAGCGGTGGGGGAGGAGTCCTGCCGCAAGGGGGGAGCAAGAGGGTGTGTTATGTATTGGCAATGAATGCGCTTTCTGATTACGAAAAAGAATTTGGGCGCGGAGACAGTACAAATTTAGAGGACTTGATTGCTGCTGAAAAAAAATCTTATGAAGACATTATAAAAGAAGCGCAGAAAGATATAATTCTCAAAGGCTCTGCCCTGCTCAACCTCCCCTACGAACCGCTTTTCCCCTATTTCGCGGAGAAGAAAAATGAATGGCCGAATGCGTTTACCATCCTCGATGGATCGGATTTCATCGAGGAGGGGAGCGGCACGGGGGTGGTGCATCTGGCTCCCGGCTTCGGCGAGGACGATCAGCGCGTGTGCGAAAAAGCGGGGATCAGCATCGTGTGCCCGGTGGATGAGGCGGGGCGGTATACGGATGAGATTTATGATTTAGAGAGCAGAGGGCAGAGAGCAGAGAGCACGGGTGCGGCAGGCACTGCGCTCCGCGCTCCGCTCTCTGCTCTCTCTCTTCACGGCCTCAACGTCATCGCCGACAAGCGCAAGGATGAGAGCGAACCCTACACCGACAAGCAGCTTGAGGCGAACGGGCTTGCCAACCTGCGCATTATCACGTGGCTGAAGGAGCGG
>JAHFPR010000195.1 GCA_023269645.1 Alphaproteobacteria bacterium
CGGGCGAGTTCCATGATCGTGTCCATCGCGCAGGCCACCCCGCCGTAATGCACCACCACGATGGCGCGTGTGCGCGGGGTGATGGCGGCTTCAATCAGCTTTTCGTCAATGTTCATCGTATCCGGGCGGATGTCAACGAACACCGGAACCGCGCCGCGCAGCACGAACGCGGTTGCCGTGGCGACGAAGGTGAACGAAGGCATGATGATTTCGTCACCCGGCTGGAGATCAAGCATCAGCGCGGCGATTTCCAGTGCGTGTGTGCAGGAGGAGGTGAGGAAGAATCCCGGCCTGCCGAGCTTTTCCCGGAACCAGTCGTTACAACGCTGGGTGAACTCATACTCGCCCGCGATCCAGCCGTAGCGGTGCATCGCCTCGCTGATGTAATGCATCTCCTTGCCGGTGACGGCGGGGCGGTTGAATGGAATGGGGGCAGGGGCGGTCATGGTTTTTCTTCGCTGGTGATAATTTCCCGCACTACGAATACAGGCCGGTGCTCAGTGGAGCAGATGATGCGCCACAAATATTCCCCGATCACGCCCAGCGAAAACAGGATTGCCCCGCCGAAGAAGCACAGTGCGGCCATCGTGGAAGCCCAGCCCGCCACCGCGCTGCCGAAAAACACTACGCGCGCCACCACGAACAGCCCACCCAGAAAACTCAGCCCCGCAATCATAAGCCCGCCATACCCCACCATGCGCAGCAGCAGCGAGGAATTGCTGATGACAAGGTTCAGGAACAGCCGGAACAGCTTGCGGAATGTATAGGTGGTGGTTCCTTCCGCGCGCGGCGCGTGTTCGGCCTCGGCGTTCACCACATCCCGGCTGACATAGAACAGCATCGCCTCGATGAAGGGAAAGGGTGTGCCGAATTTCAGGATGGCCTCCACGATGGGGCGGCGGATCAGGCGGAAGGGGGAGCTTGCCACGCCGTCGGGCTTGCCGGTGAGTTTCGCGGTGAGCCAGCTTACGATCCGGCTGGTGAACTGCTTGGAAGTGCCGTGGTATTTTTCCCGGAAATGGCCGAGCACAATATCATGCGATTCCAGCGCGATGAAATTCGGAATATCCTCCGGGCGGTGCTGGCCGTCATCATCCATCGTGAAGATGAATTCGCCCCGCGCGTGCGCCATGCCGCAGAGCAGTGCCCGGTGCTGTCCGAAATTACGGGTGAGTTTGATGAGAGTAACCTGCGGGCGTGTGCGCGCAAGCTCCTGCAGCATCGGCCAGGTGGATTGGTTCGGGGAGCCGTCCTCCACCAGCAGCACTTCATATGGGGCCACTCCATTCGGTACTTGTACCCGCTCCCGGAACACGCTATCCATACGGTCAAGCAGCGACGCCAGCGATTGCCCCGAATTATAGCAGGGGATGACCACGGAATATCTTGGAATGCTGGCGTGATTATGCATTTGACGGGTTGTTTTTCCTTTATGGCGCAGCATACTATCAGACTTCTGGAGTGGGATACAGAATTTTTTGGCAGGCGTATTGCCCGGCTGGATGCGGGAAGCAGTGTGCCCGGTGCGGCGGAGCTGGAGCAATGCTGCCGGGAGGAACGCATTGAACTGGTGCAGGCTTGCGTGGATATGAAAGACGGCGAGGCGATTTCCGCGCTGGAGGAGCTTGATTTTCATTTTGTGGATACAAGGATACCTATGGCCGGGGAAGTGAAGGACTATCCCGGAAATAGTGGAAGTGACCCATGCATCACTGTGGCGGAGGAGAGAGATATTCCCGCCCTGCGCGCGGTGTGTCATGGCAGTTTTGCTGAAGTCAGCCGCTATAGCTGGCGGGGATTCTTCCCTCCCGCCCAGGTGGATGCGTTCTATGATACCTGGCTGGAAAACGGTGTGCGCGGGAAGCATGATGATTTCTGTTTCCAGTATCTCCGGGCGGGCAAGGTGGCGGGGTTCGCCACCATCAAGGCGCATGAAAAGCGCGAGGTCTATATCGGCATTATCGCGGTTGCTCCTGCTTTTCGGGGGAATGGCGTGGGAGATGCGCTGGTGCGGCAGGCGTTTGCATATGCGGCGGAACGGAAAATTCCGGTGGTGAGCAGTGCCACGCAGGGGCGAAATTCCGCTACCCAAAAGCTGTTCTCCCGCCACGGGATGCGCATGGGGGAAGTGCAGGGCTGGTATTATTACGAGTTTTCAGAGTTGAGTGATCAGAGTTGAGTATTTGTATCTGGCTCAACTCTCCACTCTAATCACTCCACGGCACTACATCCCTTTCAGCTTCTGTTTGCCGTCTTTCTGTTCATACATATAAACGAGCGAGGGTGTGCGGCGAGCCGGCATTTCAATGATGATTTCTGCTTTGTTTGTCCAGAAATAGATTTCACAATAATCCTGAATCTGCTTTTTCTGCTCCAGGCAGATGGCAGCCCCAAGGGCGCGCAAGGTGGATTGGTTGCTTGTTGTGGCATACCGCTTTTCCAGATAAACGAAATTGGTCGGCCCGATATTGCCGATGAACTGGTAGCCCTCCTTCGGGATGCTGGTGTTTCCGTTACCTCCTGAGAAACTGCCGCCTTTGCTTTGCATCTGGCGATCAATGGGTGAAATCGTGCCGCCCCAGAAAATCAGTGCTGCCAGCCCGCCCGCAATCCCGATATAAATCAGGATAAAGCGCCAGTCGGCCAGAAAGTTAGGAAGTTTTGCCATCCATGCCCCTCCGGAGGTTATGTTCTGGCGCAGTATAGCAAAATCTCATGGCTTATCAATGGGAAAATGTGAGGAGAGCAGCTACTTTTCCCGCGTGAAGGTGCTTGTAACCATCAAATCCACCAGCCCGCTAATGGGGAGCGCGGATTCCGGCGGAACACGGAACATGAGGGCATCCGTGATGCGGGCGATGGGCGTGCGCCCGTTCTCCAGCAGCCCGGAACAGCCCAGCGTGATGTAATAATCCCCCGGCAGCAGGTTGCAGGTGAAATCGAATGTCACGTTGAACCGTGCCCCCGCCTCCACGCGCAGCAATTCCCTATCCTGCAACGAGGTGTTCCCGCCCGCGAGTGTCAACCCCGTGATGCTGCGGAGAATGGCGTTAAAACGCACCGCTTCATGTGTGCGCTCGAACGCGGCGGTATAATGGAGGCGGTAACGCTCCCGCCGTGTCAGCACGTTGACACGGCTCCCCTGCAGATCGGTGATGTGCGGCTCGGTGATATGCACACCCCGGCTCTCATGGGTGAGGGTGCTCTCCGGGATGAGGCCGGGGAGATAAGGATTAGGGGATGATGGATGATGGATGATGGATGATGGATTGCTTTCTTCTGAATTCTGGACTCCGAACTCCGAACTCTGGGTGGCTCGTATTTCCTCCCGCACACTTTCCGCCTTATCCGCCGGGGCGAAGATGAGCTTGTGATACCACGTCGCAACTTCTCGCGGCTCTCCGGAGAGCAGGTATTCGCCATGATCCAGCAGCACGGCGCGGTCGCAGATTTCTACCACCGTGTTCATCGCGTGGGAGACGAACAGGATGGTCGCGCCGCGTTCCTTCAGCGCGGTGATGCGTGCGAAGCATTTGCGCTGGAATATCGTGTCGCCTACTGCGAGGGCTTCGCCCACCACCAGAATATCCGGCTCCACCGCAATCGCCACCGCGAAGGCCAGCCGCACATACATTCCGCTCGAATAGGTTTTTACCGGATGGTGGATGTGCTCGCCGATGTCGGCGAAGGCGAGGATCGCCTCGTATTTCGCATCGGTTTCCTCCCGCGTCAGGCCGAGGATGGCGGCGTTGAGGTAGATATTTTCGTGCCCT
>JAHFPR010000196.1 GCA_023269645.1 Alphaproteobacteria bacterium
GAAGCCACTTGCATCAGCCTACGGTGAGGAAGCGGGACGGCGGATGATTTATACCGGCCTCACGGAAGCCTTCCTCACCTACCTGAAGCTCGCCTTTGATGCCGCGCTCTTTCTCGCGTTTCCGTTCATCGCGGCGCAGGTTTACCTGTTTGCCGCGCCGGGGATGTACAAGCACGAACGGCGCGTGATGCTGCCCTTCCTGATCGCCACGCCGATATTGTTCCTGATGGGCGCGGCACTGGTGTATTATCTGGTGTTCCCGCTGGCCTGGCGGTTTTTCCTCAGTTTTGAACAGGGGAACGGGAACGGTGCGCTGCCCATTTCGCTGGAGGCGCGGGTGAGTGAATATCTTTCGCTGGTGATCCAGTTCATCTTCGCGTTCGGCATCGCGTTTCAGTTGCCTGTTCTGCTCACCTTGCTCGCGCGGGTGGGCATCATCACCGCCGATATGCTGAAGAAAAAGCGCCGCTTCGCCATCGTGGGCATCGTGATTATGGCCGCAATCCTCACCCCGCCAGACGTGATGAGCCAGATGGCACTCGCCATCCCCATGCTGCTGCTCTACGAGATTTCCATCATCGCGTGCGGCTGGGTGGAGCAGGAGGAGGAGGAAAAGGGAAATGCTCCCCCATACTGTTAGCTTTCCCGAAAGGTTCAAGCAGCGCGGTTACTTCCACGAATAGCTGGCGTGCTCTGGCAAGCGGTTCCGAATCCGGGTCGCGCATTTTCTCCGCATATTTTTCCAGTTGTTCGCCTGCGTGCAGCCCCAGGTAATAGGCACGTCTTTCCACATCTTCCAAAAACTTTCTGACCCCTTCAAGCCCATCGGAGTAATGACCTGGCTCGGCGTGCTGTGTCTTCAGTTTTTCTTCCAGCATATAGGCGGCACTTTCAACGCTCTCTTTCGTCTGCTTTACGATGAGTCTGTCCACATACTTCAGGGGAAAGGTTGTGACAACATCGCATATTTCCGACATCTTTCCATACGCCGACCGTATAGCCGGGATGGTTTTCTGAACCCTTTCCCCCAGCTCACGCGCGGCTGTCCAGTCATTTTCTTCCGACATCTGTTTTGCCCGTTGCGTGATGATGCGTACACAGGATGATAACACATAATTCTTAATAAATCCTTAAGCACCTGCGCCGCTAGACTTTTCCGGCGCATCCGCTTATAGTACCCCACGTTTTCAGTCAGGTATCCGGAGAAGCACTATGGCGAAGGTCGAAACCATCACGCGGCAGGATTATAAAGTCACCACCGGGGCGTTTCCCTCCTCGCGGAAAATCCATCTGGGCGATTTGCTCGTGGCGATGCGCGAGGTGGATCTGGAGCCTTCCGCGAACGAAGCACCGGTGCGCGTGTATGACACATCCGGCATTTATTCCGACCCCGCCGTGCAGGTGGATATTCGCAAGGGACTGCCGAAGCTCCGCGAACAATGGATCAAAGCGCGCGGCGATGTGGAGCAGTATGATGAATCCCTCATCCGCTTCCTCGATAATCCGCAATTCGGGCACATTGAATCCTCCACGCACACGCCCCTCCGCGCGCAGAAGGGCAAATCCCCCACGCAGCTCGCCTATGCCCGCGCGGGCATCATCACGCCGGAGATGGAATATATTGCCATACGGGAAAATCTGGGGATTAGAGATCAGGGATTAGGGGTTAGCAAAAACTCTAATCCCCAATCCCCAACCCCTAAACCCTCTCTTATCACCCCCGAATTCGTGCGCGCTGAAGTAGCCGCCGGGCGCGCGATAATCCCGGCGAACATTAATCATCCGGAGGCCGAGCCGATGATTATCGGGCGGAATTTCCTGGTGAAGATCAACGCGAATATCTGCAACTCCGCCATCACTTCCTCCATCGGCGAGGAGGTGGATAAAATGGTATGGGCGACGCGCTGGGGCGCGGATACGCTGATGGATCTATCCACCGGCAGCAACATCCACACCACGCGCGAGTGGATCATCCGCAACTGCCCGGTTCCGGTGGGCACGGTTCCCATTTATCAGGCACTGGAGAAAGTGAACGGCATCGCGGAGGATTTAACCTGGGAGGTGTTCCGTGATACGCTCATCGAGCAGGCGGAGCAGGGCGTGGATTATTTCACCATCCATGCGGGGGTGCGGCTGTCCTTCATCCACCTCACCGAAAACCGCGTCACCGGCATCGTTTCGCGCGGCGGGAGCATCATGGCGAAATGGTGCATCGCGCACCACAAGGAGAGCTTCCTCTACACGCATTTTGAGGACATCTGCGAGATTATGCGCAGGTATGATGTGGCATTTTCGCTGGGGGATGGACTCCGCCCCGGCTCCATCGCCGACGCCAACGACGAGGCGCAATTCGCCGAACTTAAAACCCTCGGCGAGCTTACAAAAGTGGCGTGGGAACATGATTGCCAGGTGATGATCGAAGGCCCCGGTCATGTGCCGATGCACCTGATTAAAGAGAATATGGACAAGCAGCTTGAGTGGTGTCACGAAGCGCCGTTCTATACGCTGGGGCCGCTCACCACGGATATTGCGCCGGGCTACGACCACATCACCAGCGCCATCGGCGCGGCGATGATCGGCTGGTTCGGAACCGCGATGCTGTGTTACGTCACGCCGAAGGAGCATCTGGGTTTGCCCGATAGGGACGATGTGAAAGTGGGGGTGATAACCTACAAGCTCGCGGCGCACGCGGCTGACTTGGCGAAGGGTCATCCCGGCGCGCAGGAGCGGGACAATGCACTCTCCCGCGCGCGGTTCGATTTCCGCTGGCGTGACCAGTTCAACCTCTCTCTCGACCCGGAAACGGCAGAGAAATTCCACGATCAGACGCTCCCTGCGGCGGGCGCAAAAGTCGCGCATTTCTGCTCCATGTGCGGCCCGAAATTCTGCAGCATGAAGATTACGGAAGACGTGCGGGCATATTCGCGCAAAAAGCGGGAAGGCATCACCTCCCCCTCCCTCCTTGAGGGAGAGGGAGAAATGCTCACTGCCTCACAAATTGAACATGGCATGGAATCCATGTCCGAAAAATTCCGCGAGCAGGGCGGGGAGATTTATGTGCCAGCAACGCCGGAAAAACGCAAGGCGGGATAGCGCATGAAGATATTGTGCTATGGCGATTCCAACACGGCAGGCTGCTGCCCCGCCACGCACCAGCCTATTCCAAGCTGGGTGGATACGCTGTCGGAGGCACTGGGGGCGTGCGCTTCTGTCATCAATTGCGGGCTTGGCGGGCGCACCGTCACGCCACATCGCGACCATCCCCCCTTCACCCTGGATCATTATCTGGTAACAGTGCGGGAGTGCGGCTTGGGGCGGGAGGATTTGCTGATAGTGATGCTTGGAACGAATGATGTGAAAGCCGCCTATAATTTGAGCACACAGCAAATCGCCCGCGCGCTGGGCAACCGGATAAAAACCCTCCGCGAATGGCAGGGGGAGGATGCTCCCCGTATCCTGATAATCGCGCCGCCACCCCTTGGAAAACTTTCAGCCTTCGCGGAGCTTTTTACGGGCGGAACTGAAAAATCCCTGCATTTTGATGCGGTGTTCCACGCCGTGGCGGATGCTGCGGGCGCGCATTACCTCAACGCGGGCAAGTACCTCCGTTCCAGCGATCTGGACGGCATCCACCTGGAGCCGCAGGAGCATCAAAAACTGGGCGAAGCCGTCACGCGTTTCGTGGAGCACCAGTTCGCGGGTACGTTCCAAAATTCCGGCGAGCAGGGCGGGGAGATTGGTGTGGAGAAAAAAGAA
>JAHFPR010000045.1 GCA_023269645.1 Alphaproteobacteria bacterium
TAGGGTTCTGATCTTTCGTTCTATCCGCCATCGCATTCCCTGATTGTGTCAGGCGACTACTTGCCTGTAACTTCTCTTATTTTATCAGAATACCACAGAAGTGTTAACAAAGCATTAACACCACGGAAAAATCTGGTATTTCTCTGAATTTACTTGTAAATGAGGGCATTACTCTAAAAAACCCTTCCGGAACAAATGCCGATTCTCCCTGTCACCGCTGCTTCCCTCGCCCGCGCGGCTTCCGCCCTGCGGCGGGGCGGGATTGTGGCGTTTCCCACGGAAACGGTCTACGGGCTGGCGGTGGATGCGGGGAATCCGGCGGCGGTGGATGCTCTGCGCGCACTTAAAGGGCGTGAGGAAAACAAGCCGTTTCAGGTACTGGTTCCTTCGCTGAAAGAGGCCGAAAAGCTCGCGCATTTCAACCCGGAAGCAGCAAGGCTCGCGGGCGCGTTCTGGCCGGGCGCGCTGACACTGGTGCTCCCTCGCCGCGCCACGGCGAAAACCGGCATCGGTGTGCCCACGCTCGGCCTCCGCTGCCCGGATCATGAAGCCACGCAAGCACTCCTGGCCGCGTTCGGAAAGCCGCTCGCCGCCACCAGTGCCAACCCGGCAGGCGCAGCAGCAGCGGTGACGGCGGAGGGGGTGGTTTCGGGTTTCAGGTTTCGGGTTTCAGGAGTGATGGGAACAGGAAGTCCATCCTCCATCCTCCATCCTCCATCCTCCGACTTCCTCATCCTCGATGGCGGAGCCTGCCGCATTGGCCTCGCCTCCACGGTGGTGGAGTGCACGGGGGGAAATTTCCGCATCCTCCGCGAAGGTGCGATCAGTGCCGCTTCCCTTGCCGCTTATCGCTGACGAAGGTGGTTTTATATTCGTGCTTCACGCGCTGCTTCAGGTGATAGCCACGGATATGGAAACCTTCGGAGAGGAACAGCCGATGCGCGGGGTGATTATCCACGTAGGTATCGGCAAGGAGCGTGTCGCAATCCAGCCGCGCGGCCTCCTTGCGCAGCCAGCCCACCAGCGCGCGGGCGAAGCCTTTGCCGCGATGGGTTTCGTCAATGATGAGGTTATCAATGTGCAGGTATTTGCCGCAATAAAGCCTCCGCCCCACGCGGAACCCCACCACCGCCACGGGTTTCCCGTTATCGAAGCAGGTGATGAGCCGGTAATCCGTTTCCATCATTTCGTGCGCGAAGGCGAGGTATTCCTGCTCCGAAAGCTCGTAAAGCTGCCGCACCACCGGGAAGGTGGCGAGGATTTCAGCATCGGTTCTGCACTCGCGGATGTCCATAAACAAGGGATCGGGGGTTGGGGGTTGGGTGCAGTGAAGCAATATACTGTTCTTTTTCCTAATTCCAGAGACTTTTTTAGTCTGGACATCCCGCGCGTTTTGTGTAATACTCTTACCAGTAATACTCTTACCTAAAGGCGCGCCATGCTCATCACCTCCAAGGGGCAGATTACTATACCCAAAGAGTTCCGCGATACTCTTGGATTGCTCCCGCATACGCACGTGGAATTCGAGCGGGTCGGCGACGAATTGCGCGTCAAAAAAGCCTCCACGCAAACGCGGGGGAAGAAAATGCTGGAGGCGTTGACGCGCCCTGGCTCCCTTCTCACCATGACCACCGACGAAATCATGCGCCTCACACGGGGGGAATAGTGCCCGCACTTGTGGATAGCAACGTACTCCTGGATATTTTTACGCGGGACAAGGCGTGGTACGCATGGTCATCCACCGCATTGTCGGAATATGTCGAGCGGGGGCTTCTCTACATCAACCCCGTTATCTATACCGAAATTTCCATCGGCTTTGCCACGATAGAGGCTCTGGAAGATGCCTTGCCCGCAGAATATTTCCAGCGGGAGCACCTTCCCTACGAAGCAGCGTTTCTCGCGGGGAAGTGCTTTGCCCGCTACCGCAAAACCGGGGGGATAAAGCACGCACCCCTGCCGGATTTTTACATCGGCGCGCACGCTGCCGTTCGAGGGTGGGAACTGCTCACGCGGGATAAAGGACGCTACGCCACCTATTTCCCCACGGTAAAACTCATTGCGCCGTAGGCTCCCGGCTCTTATATTCAGTGCCCAGAGGAGTAAATACCGATGACGCAACCGCCCACGCTTTCCATTGTCGTGCCCGTGTATAACGAGGAAGCGAATGTCGCATTGCTTGCGGAAGCGGTTGCTTCCGCGCTGGCGGGCTACACTTACGAACTGATTTTCGTGGATGACGGTTCCACGGATGCCACGGTGCGGAATATTCTCGCTCTGCCGGAGGGGAATATCCGGCTGCTGGTGTTCTCGCGGAATTTCGGGCAGACTTCCGCAATGGCGGCGGGCATCGAGGCGGCACACGGCGAGTATATCGCTACGCTGGACGGCGACCTGCAGAACGACCCGGCGGATATTCCCATGATGCTTGCCAAGCTGAGGGATGAGGGGCTGGATATGGTGGCGGGTTGCCGCGCCAACCGGAAAGACGGTGCGCTGCTCCGCAAAATCCCCAGCAAAATTGCCAACCGGCTTATCCGCCGGATGAGCAAGGTGCAGGTGAAGGATTACGGCTGCACGCTGAAGCTGTTCCGCGCCGACCTCGCCAAAGACCTCGACCTCCACGGCGAGCTGCACCGCTTCATCCCCATCCTCGCCGATATGCGCGGGGCGAAAATCGCGCAGGTGGATGTGCGCCACCATCCGCGTCTCCACGGCGTCTCGAAATACGGGCTGGGGCGCACCTTCCGTGTGATGAGCGACCTGTTGCTGATGGCGTTTTTCCTCCGCTATCGCCAGAAGCCGATGCACCTGTTCGGGAGCCTGGGATTAGGCATGACCCTGCTCGGCGGCCTCATCGAAGCCTACCTGCTCTGCCTGAAAATCCTTGGGGAATCCATCGGGGGCAGGCCGCTGTTTTTTGTCGGGATATTGCTGCTGTTGATGGGTATCCAGCTCATTACCACGGGCTTCATCGCGGAGCTTTTGATGCGCACCTATTACCGCGCGGGGAACTCGCGGCCTTACACCGTCGCGCGCAGCTACCGGGGTGGAAAGCAGGAGAAAGTTTCTTGAACATCCTGCCTGAAAAAGATATTGCCGAAATCGAGACGGAAGAGGGGAAAAAAACCTCCCCGCACCGCGCGCGGCTGATGCTGCTTGCGAAACTCGCGCTGACGGGCGGGATGCTCGCGCTGGTGTTCGCGCGCATTGATTTCGCCGAGATGGCTTCGCGCCTGCGCAACCTGCCGCCCGTGAATGTGCTGTTCGCTTTCGTGCTGCTCAACGTGGCGCAGTGCTTGAGCGCGTTGCGGATGCGCTATTATTTCTCCGTGGCGGGGTGGCGTTTCGCCTGGCGGTTCACCGTGGCTATTTATTATGTCGGCGCGCTGTTCAACCTGGTGCTGCCGGGGGGCATCAGCGGAGATGGCTACAAGGCGTGGTTCCTGAAGCGCAACCTGGGCGTTCCGCTGGGGCTGGCGGTGCGGCGGATGCTTTCCGAACGCGCGAACGGGCTGTTTTTTCTGCTGCTCTACGCGCTGATTCTGCTGCTGCTCAGCCCGCTTTCCGATAATCTTCCCGGCGGGAAAACACTGCTTGCGCTGGGCATTCCGGGGCTTGTCGCCTGCTACCTGGTGAGCATCCGGCTGGTGATGAAGGAACTCCCCCGCACGGCACTGGGGGCTTCGCGTTTTTCCGCCGCGAGCCAGCTCCTGATCGCGCTTTCCGCCCTGCCCGTTTTTCTCGGCATGGGGGCGGATACCGGCCAGATCAGCGATTACGTGGCACTGTTCCTGATTTCCTCCGTCATCACCATCCTGCCCATTTCCGTGGGTGGCGCGGGGGTGCGGGAAATGACCTTCCTGTATGGCGGCTCCCTGCTGCATCTGGATGTGGAACTGGGAATCGCCGCGTCGCTGGCCTTCTTCGCCATGCAGGCGGCGACTTCACTGGTGGGTTTTGTTTTCCTGAAACGCCTGAATGCCCTCGCTGCAGAACAACGCACATTACTGGAGAAAACACCATGACCGCTGCCACGGAAATCGAACGCCTGCTCGCCACCTGGCCGCGCACGAGGCCGCCGCTTTCGCCCGCGCATGAGAAAGTCTACGCCGAGGAATACAAAAAAACGCGCAATGACGGCGCAGCGGAACAGCCCCTTGTTTCCCGGCTGGCGGCATATGTCAGCGAGTGGATGCACCGGAAGATCGTCGCTGTGCAGGTTCCGGGGGCAGTGCTGGAGATCGGGGCGGGGACGCTGAACCATCTGCCGTTTGAGCCTCCCCTGCCCGCCTACGACATCGTGGAGCCGTTCACCCACCTGTTTGAAGACAGCCCGCGAAAATCAAGCCTGCGCACCATTTATCCGGACATACGCAGCATCCCGATGGAATCGCGCTACGGGCGCATTCTTTCCGTCGCGGTGCTGGAGCACCTCACAGAGCTTCCATTTGCGGTGGCGAAATCCGGGCTGATGCTGCAGGAGGGCGGCGTGTTCCAGGCGGGCATCCCCGGTGAGGGCGGGTTCCTGTGGGGCACGGCGTGGCGGATGAGCACCGGCATCGCGTACCGCCTTCGCACCGGGCTGGATTACAAAACCCTGATGCGCCACGAGCACATCAACACGGCGCGGGAGATTGTAGCCGTTGTGCAGCATTTGTTCGCGGACGTGAAAATCCGCCACTTCCCGCTACCCTTCATCCACGGCAGCCTGTTCCTGTATATCGAGGCACGGCAGCCGAGGCTGGATATTTGTAGAGAAGTTATAACCAAGGGTATAAGGATGTAAGGGCATAAAGGTGTAAGGGAGGGCACTTACACCCTTATATCCTTGAACCCCTACACCCTGAGAGGATCTTATGGCACTGCTGCACACCCCCGAAGCGGAACTCGGCTGGAAAGCTGGGGATTTCGCGTTGAAGGGCACGGATGGAAAAACCTATGCGCTCGCCGATGTGAAAGGTGCGCGCGGGCTTGTCGTCATATTCATCTGCAACCATTGCCCATATGTAAAAGCGATTATTGATAAAATCGTGCGCGATATGCGCGATCTGAAAAGCCTCGGCGTGGGGAGCATCGCCATCAATGCCAACGACCCCGCCGAATATCCGGAGGATAGCTTCGAGAATATGAAGAAGCTCGCCGCCGCCAAGCGTTTCCCCTTCCCTTACGTGATGGATGAAACACAGGGAACCGCGAAGGCTTACGGCGCGGTATGCACCCCGGATTTCTACGGCTTCGATGCGAACCTCGCGCTGCAGTATCGCGGGCGGCTGGACGATGCAGGCAAGGAAAGTAAGCCCGGATCCCGCCGCGATTTGTTCGAGGCAATGCAATCCCTCGCCGAAGCGGGAAAAGTGCCCGCGAAGCAACTCCCCAGCATGGGCTGCTCGATCAAATGGCGGTAGCTGCAACCTTTTCTTAACCTTTCCGTGCTATACTGGCGGAAGATAAGGAACCGCCGCGATGCCGAAAAGCAACCCGAAACAACCGCGCTGCGTGGAATCCGGAAACTGGGCTTATACCCCTGCCGGGCAGGGAAAAACCGTCATCGAGGGCAAGTTTGGGAATGCTCAGGATGCATTCGCCGCCGCGCAGGTTCTGAAACGCGCACATATCATAGATACGAGTAATGGCGATTATATGTCGGGCAAATCCGTCGTGCATATCACCAGCGAGCAGGGCATCAACGCATTCGAGGGGCTGGCGAAACGGAATTACCCTAAAATCCATCAGCAACTTGAGCGCAGCCGCCCACCGCAGGCAGAAGCCACACCCGTCCCGGTTTCAGGGACGCGCGAAACACAACAAGCACCGGAGTGGGGGTCTTTCGTGGAATCCACGCGTAATGGCATAACCACCCGAAGCTGGGTGGAGTGTGCTCCGAAACAAACACCACCGGAACGCAAACGCCGCCCGGATGAACCGGGCGAGGGTCAACTCGGCATTCCCGGCATCGGCGAGAATATTCCGCCGAGGAGCCGTTAGCAAATCCAGCCGCCGCCGAGCACACGTGTTCCTTCATACACCACCGCCGCCTGCCCCGGTGTAATCGCGCGCTCCGGCGTGTGGAGGAGAATGCGGTGGGTGGATGATGGATGATGGATTTTTTCTAATGCTCCCTGCTCCCTGCCTCCCGCCCCCCGATAAATCCTCCCCCCCGCCCCCGCATGAGCCGAGCGCAGCTTCACGGTCACTTCCAGCCCGTCTTCGGGGATGCTTCCGCCCAGCCAGTTCACCTCGCGGATGGCGAGGGAATTTTCCAGCAATGCACTCTCTGAACCAACGATAACAGTGTTCGTTCCGGGTTCGATACGAATGACGTAAAGCGGCGTAGGCCATGCGAGGCGAAGCCCCCTCCGCTGCCCGCGCGTGAAGTGGATAATGCCGTCATGTTCCCCCAGTTCCGTGCCGTCCACGTGCAGGATTTTGCCTTTTTCCCGCGCGCCGGGGCGGAGTTTTTCCACCACGCTGGCGTAATTGCCGTTCGGCACGAAGCAGATGTCCTGTGAATCCGGCTTGTCGGCAACCGGAATACCGAGGCGCACGGCCTCCCGCCGGGTCACATCCTTGGTCATGTTCCCCAGCGGGAAATGCAGGTGGTGGAGCTGCTCCCGCGTGGTGGTGAAAAGGAAATAACTCTGGTCTTTCGATAAATCAACCGCCTGGTGCAATTCGGCTCCTTCAGTGCTCTCCAGCCTGCGCACATAATGGCCGGTAACCAGCGCGTCGGCCTCCATATCCTTTGCAACGGCAAGCAGGTCGCGGAATTTAACCGTCTGGTTACAGCGCACACACGGAATCGGCGTTTCCCCGCGCAGGTAACTGTCGGCGAATTCCTCCATCACTTCCTGGCGGAAGCGGGATTCATAATTAAGCACGTAATGGGGGATGCCGAGTTTCTGGCAGGTTTCCCGCGCGTCCTGAATGTCCTGTCCGGCGCAGCACGCGCCTTTTTTCGCCAGCATCGCGCCGTGATCGTAAAGCTGGAGGGTCACGCCGATGGTTTCGTAGCCCTGCTCGTGCATCATCGCAGCCACGGTGGAGCTATCCACCCCGCCCGACATGGCCACCACCACGCGCGTGTTTTTCTTCTCTTTGTGGGGAGCAAAGGGGTTCATGGGTACGCACCTGATGTTGCAAAAGGGCTGGACACATAGCAAGAAAATGTGGAAAAAGCAAGAAATGCAACTATCTGGTTTTCTTTGCTCACCAAATGTTTTACTATGAATACAGGTATTTATGGCATGGACAATTTATGAGTGAGAATGATAACAAAAGCGACCCCACTGCACCAAGTGCTTCTTTTGATTATATAAAAAGCAATTTATTCCGCTCTATCCGCGCCGATGGAGCCATAGGTGGCATTACTCCCAATGGCCACATCCATATGGCCTTTTACAGTGAGCGACACGCCATTCCCAAACGGGAAGTCTATTCAATCAACGAGGATGGAACACTGAATGAGCTTCGGGAAGCATATACAAGAAGCTCCTATGTCCGGGAAATGGATGTAGATGTCTTTCTGGCTCTTGACGTTGCCAAAAACGTACACGAATGGCTTGGAAAAGTTATTGAAGAATCCGGTAAGGATGTAAATAAATGAACCTTTTCCGTTCTGTTTCTTCCTCCCGCTATTGTGATGGCAGCATCACAGCAAGCATACCGGCAGGGTGTTATACGGATTCCTCAACAGATGACGTAGATATATTTTATAAACTGCTTCGCCAGTGGCGAATGGAGACATTATGGATTTCGTCCATAACCGAAGCTATCAACCGCCCAGCTTTTAAGAAAATTGTAAAAATGGGTGAGAAAGTACTGCCGCTTATCCTTGAAGAAATCAGTGTGCAGCCAGACCTTCTTGTAGCGGCACTGCCCATTATAACGGGGGAGGATCCCGTACACGAGACAGACCGTGGCAACCTCCCTGCTATGGCCATTGCCTGGACGGAATGGTATCGTGAACATCGGTGTTGATGAAATATTATCTGCGTTTCCTGCGCTCAACCCTGAAAAACTGGCAATAACCAGCCCGGCAACGCCGCTTTATAATTGCATTGCATGGGCGGGGGGGGACACATACCGAAAGTGGTGGCCTGATGTGACACGCATAGGGTATTGGCCGAAGGGTGTGCCGCGCATTGAAACAATAACCGCTTTCCAAATGGCCTTTGAAACGCTTGGTTTTGTACTGTGTGCCAGTGATCGCTTAGAAGATGGGCAGGAGAAAATAGCCTTCTTCCACAAAGATAAAATACCCACCCACGCCGCCCGACAATTGCCGAATGGTCTATGGACAAGCAAACTTGGTGAGTCTTTCGATGTTGCTCACGATCTTCACGGATTGGAGGGTGCGCAGTATGGCCGCCTTGCTTTAATTATGCAAAGGGCGACTAAATAGCCACTTCCTCGCCGTGGCGGAAGCCAAAATCGCGGATCATGCGCTCCTTCACTTCGTCGGAGGGTTCGCCCTCGCCGCTTTCGATGACGATGCCGTAATCGTTCATCTCCACCTTGCCGGTGGCGCAGGCTTTTTTGAACGGCTCCCACCGATCAAGCCGGATGGCAACGAATGCGAAATAATCCCCGCCCTCCGGGTTTTTCGCATCAACGCGGATAATGACCGCCGCGTTTTTCTCGATCTTTTCCGCGATGACCTGTTTCGCTTTTTTGCTCATGGTGTGCCCCGTAACGTGTTGTCACCGCGTATTGCCTTTCTGCGCTTCCTCGCGGTCGCTGGAGATTTGCGCAGCGCGACACATTCCAAAAAATGCACCGCCAACCGCTCCCGTAGCAAGGGCATCGCTGGCTTCCCGCAGCGTTTCAAGAATGTGCTCCAGCGGCTGCTGCACCACTTCCGGAGGCAGGTGCACACCCTGTTTCTGCAACAGTGCCACTGCGCCCACGAGCACCGTGCCCGCCACGGCATATGCCCCCATCGTGATGGCAATTTCCTTTGCCTCAATGGGGGGAGTTGCGGCGGGCGGCACTTCCGGCTCACTGTCAATACGCCGATTTCCGTAGAGTTTGGGGGCTGGGCGGGTGTCGTTATTTTTTGCTTGTGCCACGGGCAGGCTCCTTTATGGTTAGGCAGGGTTTTGCTCATTGTAACACAGCTTGCTTAATAAATCATTAACGAAACAGCCGCTTGGATTGCGCGGGATTTCCGGTTATGATGGGGTGTCGTCATTTCGGTAAAAAACAAGGATAAGCCGCCCGATGTTCGGAGAGAAATTGATCAAGAAACTCCTTCCGCAGCAACGTCGCTCCGGCAAGGCGGTGGTGAGTGCCGCCGAGGAAGCGCGCGCCATCCGGGAGAATACCGACATCCTGATCCTCGATGCGGCGTGGGAGGAATACGTCACCATCAAGCGGCAGGAGCCGGATTTCGAGGAATCCGATATTGCCGCCGCTCCCACCTGGGAGGCACTGACGAAAACTGTAGAGCGCGGCGGGAACTTTATGCATTTCACCCCGGCGGAACGTCCTCTGCTGGAAGCACTCCGCAAAGGCTTCCTCGTCTATAACGACGTGCTGCACGTGCTGATCGACCATCATCAGGATGCCGAGGCCGCCGCCGACCTTTACAATAAATATCCGGAGCTTCACCAGCATCTTCCGCAGGAATATGATAGCCCGGAGCACATCATCGAAGTTCTGGTGGAGGCGGTGCGGGAATATCACTGGCAGCTTGAGCATTTCAGCATGGTGTACGGCGCGGCGATTGATGCGGCACTCGCGCCCGATACGAAAAAAGCGATCCGTCATCTGCCTGTCGCGCTGCCGGATGCGCATGAAGGTTCCTACGCAGGCGCGGAAAGTTATCTCAGCAACAAGGACCTGCGCCGCACCGACAAGCGCGATCGCCAATCCCGGAAAATCGAGGATAAGCTGGAAAAGAAAGCCGAAAAGCAGGCGCGCGGGGAAGCGGAAGGCAGTTCTGAGTAAAAGCCACGCCCTATATTTTCAGCCGTCATTCCCGCGAAAGCGGGAATCCATGTTGCAACAGCCGAGTAAATGGGCAGATGGATTCCCGCTTTCGCGGGAATGACGTAACTACCTACACTAAAAACATTCTAATTTTACAAATGTATAGTTATTTCCAGACTTGCGATTCATTAACGCCAAAAGAGCGTTGCATTAAGCTCCGACTATATAGCAATGGTGTTTTTAATACCCTGTATCATGAACATTTCCCTGTGCACAGACTAACAGATACCGACTGTATTGAGATGATGAAGGCACTCGTTGTTCGTTTCTCTAAATTCAGCACCGAATACACTGTCAGATGTTATCTGAATATGCGTCGCGGTATCCCAAAACGTGAAGATCCTTTCCAGATTAAGATAGAACATCCTGAACCAGGTGTGATTCGCCATTATTGTGGAACCAACGTATGTGTTTGGTCAGATACCGTTATTATACCATCGGAATTTCGTCCTGCTTAATACCACATAATCAGAAACTCACCCCGCCACCGGTTCTTTTTCCGGGATTTCTTCCGCCATAGTTTTTTCCGGCAACGGCGGTTGGGCGAGCGTGTGGGTTGCACCGGCGGCCACGGGGCGCACGATGGATTTCGGCACGGCGGCGGCGGCAAGGCCGGTAGGTGAGGAAATCACCCGGTCAGCAGGTAGCAGCACGGTCACTTTCGTACCCACCCCCTCCATGCTCTGCACGATAAGCTCGCCGCCGTGCAGCTCTGCGAACATCTTGCACAGTGGCAGCCCCAGGCCGGTTCCGCCGTGCGCCTTGCCGTCCGGCATTTCGTGATGCACCTGGCCGAAGGCGGAGAGTGCCTTGGGAATATCCTCCTCCTTCATGCCGATGCCGGTATCGGTGACGGCGAACAGGAACTGCTTGCGCTCGTCCAGCCAGCAGCTTACCTCCACCGTGCCGCCCGGATCGGTGAATTTCACGGCGTTGGAAAGCAGGTTGAGGAGGATTTGCTTGATTTTGCGTCCGTCGGCCATCACAAGCGGCAGGCTGTCATCCACATGGCAGGTGATGGTGACTCCCTCCTTCCGCGAGCGTTCGGAGAAGATGCGCACCGTTTCCCGGATGGTTTTCGGGATGGAGACTTTCTCCTCGCGCAGCTCGATTTTCCCCGCCTCGCCCTTGGAGAATTCGAGAATGTCGTTGATGAGTTCCAGCAGGTGTGTGCCGCAATAGTTGATGTCGTGCACGCGCTCTTTCTGCTTGGGGTTCAGCTTGCCGAAATAGCCCGCCTCCATCATTTCCGAAAAGCCGATGATGGCGTTGAGCGGGGTGCGTAGTTCGTGGCTCATGTTGGCGAGGAACTCGGATTTCGCCTGGCTCGCCAGCACCGCCGCGCGCTCGGAACGCTGGACGCGCCGCATCTGCTTGGCCACCGCCACCGCGAAGAACGCGATCACCAGCACAAACAGCGCGA
>JAHFPR010000197.1 GCA_023269645.1 Alphaproteobacteria bacterium
CCTGACCTTTCCAGCGGGTGATCCGCCCTGGCATCAGGATAACAGGCTTATCCTCCGTCAGCCGCCATTTTTCGCGCAGCTTGCACACCCGTTCCTCACCCACCGCTTCCGGGTTGAAATATGCCATGTCCACGCCGCGATAGATAATGCGGATGCGATCTTCCGGTACGCTGTAATCCTTCTTCAGATGCTCCGCGATGAACTTCGAGATAGCGATCACGTATTCGCCGCGCGTCATGATGCTGTTATAGCGTTTCTTGAACAGACCTTTGGTGGAATAGAAGCCGTGGAAGGTGGTGAGGAAATGCGCGCCGGTGCGCTTCGCGGCGTAATACGCGCTCCAGGCCGGGGCGCGGGAGCGGGCGTGCACAATATCCACCCCGTATTCGCGGATGGTATGCTCCAGCAGCGCGATATTTTTCCGGATACCGAGGGGATTTTTCGTGGAGAGCGGCAGCATGATGTGTTTCGCGCCCAGTGCCTCAAGCTGCTTCACCATGCGCCCGCCTTCGGAGGCGACCAGCGACACGAACCCGGCTTCCGCCGCCGCCCGTGCGATTTCCAGCGTCCCGCGCTCTACCCCGCCGGATTCCAGCGCGGGCAAAACCTGCAGCAACACGGGTTGGTGCTTTTGTTCTTTCTCTGTTATACTCGCCTCCGCCCTCATAATGGATACACTATGCCCGCACCCCGGTTTCTTACTTTAGAAGATGGCGGCAAACTTGCCTACCACAAAGTTTCTCCCGACTGCCCGGACGCCACGCCGGGGGTGATATTCCTCGGCGGATTCAAATCGGATATGGGGGGCGCAAAGGCACTGTTCCTGGATGATTACTGCCGCGCGCACAACCTCCCGTTCGTGCGCTTCGATTACTGCGGGCACGGGCAATCCTCCGGGAAATTCACGGAGGGCACGATCGGCGGGTGGGCGCAGGATGCGCTGGCGATTCTGGATCATGCGGCGGATGCAGGGCGGCAGCACATCCTTGTCGGCTCCAGCATGGGGGGGTGGGTTATGCTGCTGGCCGCGCTCGCCCGCCCGGAGCGCGTGGCCGGGCTGCTCGGCATCGCCAGCGCGCCGGATTTCACCGAAACCCTCATCTGGGATGCGCTCCCGCCGGAAGACCGCCTGAAATTGCAGCAAGAGGGAGTGTTCCACCTCCCCTCCGAATATTGCAACGATCCCGCGCCCGACCCCTACCCCATCACCCTGCAGCTGATTAAAGAAGCGCGCCGCCATCTGTTATTGCGTGGAGAAAATCCTATCCCCATCATGTGCCCGGTGCGCCTGCTGCATGGCATGGCGGATAAGGATGTGCCCTGTGAAACCTCGCTTACCCTGGCGCGGAAACTGGCCGGTGCAGAAGTCACCGTCACCCTGCTGAAAGGTGCGGGGCATCGTATGTCCGAACCCGCACAGCTTGCAGCACTGGTGCGGGAGATGGAGGCGTTTGCGCTTTAACGCAGAATCCCCGCGATTTTTTCAAAAACCCGGTGTATAATAAGACGCTAACGAAGCGGAATGCGGGATATGAAACGAAAAAACATTCTCCGGCCAGTGATGATAGCCCTGATGTGTGTGCTGGCATGGAGTGCCGCACCCGCATTCGCTGCGGATGCTGAGAAAGATGCCCCCGCCGCTTCCTCCGTACCCACCTCCCCCGCGCCGGATTCCGGAAAATCCCCCCCGCCCGCTGCATCTGCCCCCGCCCCGGCTGACATCGGCGGCGTTAACGAGTGCCCGGATGGCAAGGCGCGTTGCGCGCCCCTCAAGGATACCGCCTCGAAATACCGCCGCTGTATGCTGCTGGTGTGCCTCAACACGGAAAAGGCGGCGGAGCAAAAAGCAGCCGATACCTCCAAAAGCAAAAAAGGCAAAGAACGGGACAAGAAGGATAAAAAGGACAAGGGCAATGCCGCGCCCGCCTCGGAATCCGCACCTCTTCCTCCCGGCGAGGGGGGTGAAACCGCTTCAAGCCCCGCAACCGGGAAGGCCGCCCTCGGCGTTGGCCCCATAGCGGGCGATGCGCAGGCGCAAACGGAACAAACCTGCGACAATGGCCTGCGCAAATGCAACCCGTTGCGTGAGGTATCGGCGCAATACTGGATGTGCATGACAGATACCTGCTCCAATAAGGATGAAGTGAAAAAAGACCCCAATTGCAGGGACGGAAGGAATCTGTGCCGGGATTTGCTTTCGGAATACCAGCGTTGCGTGAAGCTCATGTGCAAATCCGGCAAGGCCTGCCCGGAAGGCGAGCAGGCTTGCGGCGTGCCTCTGGCGCGCTATTGGGATTGCGTGAACGGATCGTGTCTGGGCGACATCGAAAAATACAGGGAGATGCCGGCCACATCCACTACACCTGCCCCCTCCACCACACCGGCCACGCCCGGTACGCCGGAGGCCACCCACTATAAAACCGCGCCGGGGCCGGATGGCAAGCTGCGCCGCGTTTACAAAATCGGTGATCCCACCATGCCCGTGCTCGGTGTAGCCAAAAAATTCGCGTATCCGCCCGCAGGCATCACCCAGAAAGACTGGCATTCCATTGATGTTCCCCAGGAAGTCCGGGTGACGAACGACATCCTCCAGCGTTTTGAATGCCGCAACCGCAGTGCTATCGTCACTTGCCTGGGCGACCATGTCGGAACCTGCGCCTGCAGCGACGGAACCGTGCCTGTTTCCAAGGCGCAGATTAAAGAAAAAGGCCACACCACAACTTTCAGCGGCGCACCTTCGCGGTAGCCGGGCATAACATTATCACCTTTCCCGGCATGAAGCGCGTCGGCATCACCCCCCCGAACCTCTTGCAAGGCGGAAAAAATGGCGTTATAAGCCTCGCATCCGCCAATCATGAAGGACATTCCCACCCATGAAACCCACGAAAAAACCTGCGAATCCCTGTTTTTCCTCCGGCCCCTGCGCCAAACGCCCCGGCTGGAGCCTTGATGCACTCAAAGGCGCGGCACTCGGACGCTCCCACCGCGCGAAAATCGGCAAAACCAAACTGCAGCAAGTGATCGAGCAGAGCCGCGAAATCCTCGGCATCCCGGCGGATTACAAAATCGGCATCATGCCCGGCTCGGATACCGGCGCGGTGGAGATGGCGCTGTGGAGCCTGCTTGGTGCGCGCGGCGTGGATGTGCTGGCGTGGGAGAGCTTCGGAAAGGATTGGATTACGGACATCACCAAGCAGCTTAAGTTGAAGGATGTTCGCACGTTTGAAGCGGGCTACGGCCAGTTGCCGGACGTGAAACAGGCCGATTGCGACCGCGACGTGGTATTCACCTGGAACGGCACGACCTCCGGCGTAAAAATGCCGAACGGCGACTGGATTAAGGATAATCGCCAGGGGCTTACGATATGCGATGCGACTTCTGCCGTGTTTGCGATGGAGCTTCCGTGGCAGAAGCTGGATGTGGTCACCTGGAGTTGGCAGAAAGTGCTCGGCGGAGAAGCCGCGCACGGGATGCTGGTGCTCTCGCCCCGCGCGGTGGAACGCCTCACGAGCTACACCCCCTCCTGGCCGATGCCGAAAATTTTCCGCATGACCAAAAAGGGTGAACTCGCCGCCGAAATCTTCGAGGGTTCCACCATCAATACCCCCTCCATGCTCGCGGTGGAAGATGCGTTGGACGGGCTGAACTGGGCGAAATCCGTGGGCGGCTTGAAGGAGCTTGTCAAACGCTCCAACACCAACCTCGCGGCCATCGAGAAGTGGGTGGAGAAAGCGGGC
>JAHFPR010000198.1 GCA_023269645.1 Alphaproteobacteria bacterium
TGCAGATGGAAACGGCAGGGCGGGCCGTATCATGAATATATTGTATTTGCTTCAGGAAAAGCGGTTGGAAGTGCCCGTGTTGTTCCTGAGTAATTACTTCCTCAGGAATAAAATACCTTACTACAAGGGGCTGCAAAATGTTACGGAACATGGGCAGTGGGAAGAATGGATTCTTTATATACTGAAGGCGATAGAAACAACGTCCTATGAAACGATGGCGCGCATTGACGCTATACGGCAAGCGATGGAGAAATTCCAGGCCACGATGCTGAAAGAAGTCCCCAAAATCTATACCAAGGATTTACTGGAGGTGCTGTTCGAACAGCCTTATTGCCGGATTCAATCACTTGTCAATCGAGGAATCGCCAAGCGGGTGACTGCCTCAACCTACCTGCAAAAACTTCAGGATGCTGGGTTGCTCGAAGCCAAAAAATTCAGTCACTATGTAGTTTACCTTAATCCGGTGCTGATGGATGTTTTAAGAAAACCCGCCGAAGAACTGACGAAACTGGCGTGATAATCACCGAATCATCGTGCCCGTTCCGCCTGCGGTGAATATCTCCAGCAGCAGCACGTGGGGCATTCTTCCATCCAGGATGTGCGCGGCTTCCACGTTCGACCTCACGGCTTCCAGGCAGGTTTCTACCTTGGGGATCATGCCGCCGGTGATCGTGCCGTTTTTGATCATCGCTTCGGCCTGTTTCGCGCTGAGTTCGGGGATGATTTTTTTATCCTTATCGAGTACGCCGCAAACATCCGTGAGCATAATGAGTTTCTTCGCGGCCAGTGCCGAGGCCACCGCACCCGCTGCCGTATCCGCGTTGATGTTGTAGGTTTCGCCGTTTTCGCCCACACCGATGGGCGCGATGACCGGAATCACCTCGGTTTCCTCCAGCATTACGAACAGGGCGGGATTGATCGCCACCGGCTCGCCCACGAAGCCCAGATCCAGAATCTTCTCGATGTTGGAATCCGGGTCGCGCTTGGTGCGCCGCAGCTTCCGCGCCTCGATGAGGTTGCCGTCCTTCCCCGAAAGGCCGATGGCCATGCCGCCCGCCTCGATAATATCCCGCACGATGGCCTTGTTGATGGAGCCGGAAAGCACCATCTCCACGATTTCCACCGTTTCCTTGTCGGTGACGCGGAGGCCGTCAATGAACTCGCTTTTGATCTTCAGCCGCTCCAGCATTCTGCCGATCTGCGGGCCGCCGCCGTGTACCACTACCGGGTTGATGCCCACCTGTTTCATCAGTACGATGTCCCGCGCGAAAGTTTCCGCGATGGAGGTATCGCCCATCGCGCTGCCGCCGTATTTTATGACAAAAGTTTCCCCCGCGAACTGCCGCATGAAGGGCAGTGCTTCCGAAAGCGTTTTCGCCTTGGTGAGCAGGGTGGGGTCTATGGTCATAGGATTTCTCTTGTTTTGCTCCCTGCTCGCCTACTTGCTCGCAGATGAGCCTAAGCCCTTCGGGCACTAAAGGGGAAGGGCTTACTAGCCCTTATTTTTATTTCACCAGCCTAGCGATCACTCCCCGCAGCTCGTCCAGCCCGATGCCGTCCACGCTGCTGGTGATAACCGTTTCCGGGTGCAGGGCTGTGTGTTTTACGCCCAGTTCCTGCACATTGGCAAGGATTTTCTCGATTTCCGCCGCGCCCTGCTTATCCGCCTTGGTGAGCACCACCTGATAGGAAACCGCCGTGACATCCAGCAAATCCATGATTTCCTCGTCGTTCTCCATCACCCCGTGGCGCGCGTCAATGAGCAGGAACACGCGGCGGAGGTTGGCACTCACCGTGAGGTAATCCCGCACCAGCTCGTTCCAGCCCGCCGAATCTTTCTTGGAAGCGCGGGCGTAGCCGTAACCCGGAACATCCGCGAGCAGGAGCTTGTTGCCGAGCTTGTAGAAATTCACCTGCTGCGTGCAGCCGGGCGTTTTTGAGGTGCGGGCGAGCTGCTTGCGGCGGAGCAGCGCGTTCAGCAGGCTCGATTTGCCCACGTTAGAGCGCCCCGCGAACGCCACTTCCGTAGCGAATCCGGGTGGAAGCTGCGCCATATCCGCCACGCCGCGCAGGAACTCGGCAGGCTCGCGGAAGAGATCATGGGCGGAAGTCATGGGGATGTTCCTTGTGTCTGTCGCCCCACATAAGCGAAGCGCATTGCGGGGTTATAGAGGAAAAAGAATAGCCCCGCAACAAGTGCGGGGTGACAAGGCCAGTGCGGGGTGACAAAACTACAAACCAGTTTGAAGATGAAGGAATCACACTACTATCCCGCCGCTATTCTCACTTTCGGGAGCGGGATGTACAGGAAAATCCTTCACCACGGTGAATTGCAGCGTACCGGTGATGCCGGTGCGGGCGTTGGTATCCTCGAAAATGCCGAGCATCTCGTGCTGCATATCCTCCGGCAGCGGCTCCATCGTGCGGAGGGATAAATCCACGTTCTGCTTCGCCGCGTTATGCCGCACTTCGCCCTCCATCTGCACCTCGCCGAGGCGCATGAAATCCACCTCCACCGTGAAGCGCGTATCCTGCGCCTTCCGCCGCCCCTGCTTATGCTGCTCCGGATCGCGCCAGATGCGGAACATCCCCTGCTGCAGCATTTTCTCATCGAAAATGGGGAGCGGCACGGAAATCCAGCCCGGCTGGGATTGCTCGGCCATCATCCCGCGCATCTGCTGGAAGCTGTAATCGAGCTTCTGCAGAAGCTGCTGATGCCCGTGATCCTGCAAGGCCTGCGCGGTCTGCTGCCCCAGCCAGCCCGTCACGTCGCCCCGGCTGACTCCCGCGAGAAACCATAGCAGGCGCGAGGCCATCTGGTGCTCCCCTGCCTGCGGAAAAGTTTTATGCGTCAGCGCGGGCGTACCGCTTCCGGCATCCAGCGTTTTCAGCGTGGAGGCAAGCTCCTGCAGCGTTTCCTGCAGCAGTTCCGGCGCGGGGCGCGAAGGGGCGAAGGGCAGCCCGTGGACGCGCGCGGCGGTCGCGGAAACTTCCGCTTCATTTACCACGGAGATTGCCTCCAGCGTCAGCACCGTGCCCTGTGGAAGTGTGCCAAGCGTGGCGGGGAGTTTCAGTGTGCCGAGCGGCGTTTTCACCGTCATTTCGCCGGATTGCTCGGTTCCGATGACGACTCCCGTGAAAGCGGGATTGGTGGTAAGCGCGGCCACCTGCGCGGATGCTTTCCCACCGATGGCGGGTGTCGCTGTATCCCCGCGCGTCGCAAAAGATTCGGTGATCTGCTCCAGCGAATAGCCTTGCGGAACGGGCTTCATGCCGTAGGCCTGGCGGGCGTTAAGCTGCGCGGAAGGCAGGGGCGGCGGCGCGGTATCCGGCGCGGCGGCGGAGGGTGGCAACGCGCTCGCCAGAATATGCAGACGGAGGGTGGCGGCGAGGGGCAGGCTCTGCGCTGTTCCGGAGGCGGGGGGCGGAAGGTAGGCCTCCGCGCCGGGTTCCGAGGCGATCACCGAAGCATCCACCACCATGCCGCCGGAGAGATTCACGATGGTTGCGGCGGGCGGCGCGGCAGTGCTGATTTGCGGCGGAGGTGCTGAAACCGCGCCGAAATTCCCCGGCAGAATCGCCTTCACGATGTCGAACCCCGCCTGCCCGCCTGAAGTGGCTCCGGAGGCGACGGGCGGCTTGCCATCCACCGTCACGATCTGCGCCTGGAATTGCGGCGCAACGGCCTGCCCGCTCCGTGACGCCTGCGCCGCTGCTGCCGAACCGGGCAGCGTGTT
>JAHFPR010000199.1 GCA_023269645.1 Alphaproteobacteria bacterium
ATTAGCGGCAATCTGCGCAAGCGTGTTCTTGGTGACTTTCACTTTCGCGCCATTTTTGCGCGCACTCTGGCGAAGTGCGGTGATTTCCGCCACCGACATACCACGGTAATGCGTAATGATCACCGTACTGGCACTGGAAAACGCTTCCTTCAGCTCCGCGTCGGCCTGTTGTTTCTGTGTGCGATCCATGTTTTTCTCCTGGGTTTCCGCTTTCAAGAACAGGTTTCAGCATATTTACTGAAACCTGAAACCTCTTCCTCTAACCTTGTTATGCCTTCAGGCTGCTGATATCAATTTTAACGCCCGGCCCCATCGTGGAGCTAAGTGCCACTTTCTTCAAGAAAGCCCCCTTGATTCCCGAAGGTTTTGCCTGCTGAATCGCATCCACGAATGCACGGATGTTTTCCGTCAACGCCTTTTCGCTGAAGCTCGCCTTGCCGAGTCCGGCATGGATAAGCCCCGCTTTTTCTGCGCGGAATTCTACCTGGCCGCTTTTCGCCGCCCTAACAGCCTTACCGACATCCACAGTAACCGTGCCGAGCTTGGGGTTCGGCATCAACCCCTTGGGGCCGAGGATTTTTGCAACTTTGCCAAGCACGGGCATCATATCCGGTGTGGCAATGCAGCGGTCAAAATCAATCTGGCCTTTCTCAATCTGCTCCACCAGATCTGTGTTGCCGACAATATCCGCACCAGCATCCTTGGCTTCCTTGAACTTGTCTTCCCGCGCAAATACGGCCACCCGCACCGTTTTGCCAATGCCATTCGGCATGGCCACCACGCCGCGTACACTCTGCTCGGATTGTTTCGCATCCACATCCAGATTGATGGCGATGTCAATCGTTTCATCAAACTTGGAATTTGCGTTCTGTTTCACCAGCTTGATGGCATCCGCCAGCGGATAGAGCCGGGTGTGGTCAACGCCTTCCCATGCCGCGCGCAGCCTTTTGCTGCCAACAGGCTGAAACGCGCCTTTCTGTGTTTTCGTTTTTTTATTCGGCGTAGCCATACATTTTACTCCACTACTTCCAGACCCATAGAGCGGGCAGTTCCCGCCACCATCCGGTATGCAGCGTCCACATCGTGGGCGTTCATGTCCGGCATTTTCTTCTCTGCGATTTCGCGCAGCGCAGCTTTCTTCACAGTTCCAGCCGTAATCAGGCCAGGAGTTTTCGATCCGCCTTTGATTTTCGCGGCTTTCATGACCATGTACGGCACGGGGGAAAGGCGTGTCTGGAACGTGAATGAACGATCCTTATACACGCTGATGACCACTGGAATCGGGCCTTCCATGCCCTTTGTTTTCTCATTGAACTGTTTGCAGAAATCCATGATGTTAACCCCGGCCTGACCAAGCGCGGGACCAACAGGAGGGGAGGGGTTCGCCGCTCCGGCCTGAATCTGCAGTTTAATCAGTTTTGTTAACTCTTTTTTTGGCGGTGCCATTGCTAGCTCCTTAAGTTATGTTTTGTTTTATTCATAAGAGTTGAGTGATTAGAGTTGAGAGTTGTGTAAGGATTACCACTCAACTCTCACTACTCAACTCTGTTTTTCCACCTGCGAGAAATTCAACTCCACCGGGGTTGCACGACCGAAGATGGAAACCGCCACTTTCAGGCGGTTCTTGCCTTCGTCCACTTCTTCCACCACGCCGACGAAAGATTCAAATGGCCCGTCAATCACCTTCACCGTATCGCCCGTGTGGTATTCTACAGAACTGCGCGGCGAATCCACACCTTCCTGAATCTGCTGGAAGATGCGCTCCACCTCGGAAGGGGACATCGGTAGTGGCTTGTTGCCGCCGCCACCAAGGAACCCGGTGACACGTGGCGTATTCTTTACCACCTGCCAAGTTTCGTCGTTGAGTTCCATCTGCACCATCACGTAGCCGGGGAAGAACTTACGCTCGGCATTTACCTTTTTGCCTTTCTTCACTTCCATTATGGTTTCAGTGGGCACAACAACTTCACCGAAAAACTGGGTAAGTTTTTTCTTCTCCGCGTTTTCCTTAATGGATTCCGCCACCCGTTTTTCAAACCCGGAATGGGCGTGTACCATGTACCATTTATGTGCCATTGCCGTCATCCTTAAATCCCAAGTATTGCCTTGATCGCGGAGGAAAAAATCCAATCCACGCAAAAGAAAAACGTCGCCGCAAGGGCTACCATTGCCATCACCACCAGGGTGGAGGTAACGGTTTCCTTGCGCGTCGGCCAAGTGACCTTCTTGGCCTCCTGCCTCACTTCACGAAAAAATTTTACTGCACTTACCATTTACTTCTCCGAAGCGATAATTAGATTACTGGATGATTTAGATGACTAAAAAGCCACCTGACGATCCATCTTTTGTCTTATCCAATCATCTAATCATCCAACTATCCAATCATCTTGTAGTGGCAGGGGCGACAGGGGTCGAACCTGCGACCTGCGGTTTTGGAGACCGCCGCTCTACCAACTGAGCTACACCCCTACATGAGGTGTCAGGAAGAGGTTTCAGGAACAGTAGGATTGCTGAAACCTGTTCCTGAAACCTCTTCCAAACCTACTTCAACACCTTAGTAACGACGCCTGCGCCGACGGTTCTGCCGCCTTCGCGGATGGCGAAGCGGAGGCCTTCGTCCATTGCGATGGGGGCGATGAGTTTTACGACCAGCTTGGCGTTATCGCCGGGCATGATCATTTCCGTGCCTTCGGGCAGGGTGACGGTTCCCGTCACGTCGGTGGTGCGGAAATAAAACTGCGGGCGGTAATTGGCGAAGAACGGCGTGTGACGGCCACCTTCTTCTTTCGAAAGCACGTAAACCTCGCCCTCAAATTCGGTGTGGGGATTGATTGTGCCGGGCTTCGCAAGTACCTGGCCGCGCTGCACATCTTCGCGTTTCGTGCCGCGCAGAAGCACACCCACGTTGTCGCCTGCCTGGCCTTCATCCAGCAGTTTGCGGAACATTTCCACGCCGGTGCAGATCGTTTTTACCGTATCTTTCAGGCCGACAATCGCGATTTCCTCGCCGACTTTCACGATGCCCTGCTCAATACGACCCGTCACCACCGTGCCACGGCCTTCAATCGAGAACACATCTT
The DNA here is from genome assembly GCA_023269645.1 of Alphaproteobacteria bacterium. GTDB lineage: Bacteria > Pseudomonadota > Alphaproteobacteria > Rickettsiales > UBA8987 > JAHFPR01. The sequence goes on from JAHFPR010000199.1 coordinate 3,081, forward strand.
CAATCGGCATCAGGAACGGCTTATCCAGCGGACGTGCGGGTTGCGGGATGTAATCATCCACCGCCTTCAGCAGTTCGCGGATCGAATTCTCGCCGATTTCCGGGCTGCGGCCTTCCAGTGCCGCCAGCGCGGAACCCTTCACAATCGGGATTTTATCGCCGGGGAACTGGTATTTCGTCAGCAGTTCGCGCACTTCCATTTCAACGAGTTCCAGCAGCTCCGGATCGTCCACCTGATCCACCTTGTTCAGGTATACCACAATCGCCGGAACGCCAACCTGGCGGGCGAGGAGAATGTGCTCACGCGTCTGAGGCATCGGGCCATCCGCCGCGTTTACCACCAGAATCGCGCCATCCATCTGCGCCGCGCCGGTGATCATGTTCTTCACGTAATCCGCATGGCCGGGGCAATCCACGTGCGCATAATGACGCTTGTCCGTTTCATATTCCACGTGCGCCGTGTTGATCGTAATCCCGCGCGCCTTCTCTTCCGGAGCGTTATCAATCTGGTCGTAAGCCCTGAATTCCTTGGAAAAATACTTCGTGATCGCCGCCGTCAGCGTCGTCTTCCCATGATCCACATGGCCAATCGTCCCAATGTTGCAGTGCGGCTTCGTGCGGGCAAATTTCTCTTTGGTCAT
>JAHFPR010000046.1 GCA_023269645.1 Alphaproteobacteria bacterium
AATCGGGCGCATGGCTAATATCCTTTGAAGCCGTGTAAAGAATAGAGGGTGAATATTTTTCCGGCGGCGTTGACTTCACGGATTTTCTCGACGCTGACGAAATAGGGGGTGATAGCGGTAATTTCCGCCGCGCGCGTGATAAAGACGAAATCCCGGTCGCGGTACAGATTAATAGTGTTCATCAAATCGTAATGGTCGTGAATTTTTCCGCCGGGGTTCCACTTCATCACGGGATAAGGCATCCCCTCCTTTGTATGGAAGCGGTACATCAGCGTGGCCACCGCCTTGCGCTCATCGCTCACCAGCACGGAGCCGGGATGCTCGGTCAAAGCCTGGGCGGCGGGGGTGGCCAGCATATTCCACGTTTGCAGACGCGCGAAGGGCGAACGGCTGGTAATCTCACCGAGGTAAGGGCTGGTGGCGAACAGGAACAGGCACATCACCGCGATATGGATGCCGAGCGAGAGCCGGAGCAGATGCGTTTGCTTGCTGAGCAGAAGAAAGCGCACGGTGAGGATGCTCCCCGCGATATAGGCGGGTGCTGCCCAGTGCGCCTGCGCGCCAGAGGAAAAGCTGATAATAATCGCGATTATCAGCAGCACGAAGGTGAACGGTATGAGCATCGCGCCCTGCTGTTCCTTCAGGTAGCGGGGGATGGAGGCGGCCATTGTTCCCAGCGCGATCAACAGGATGGGGCCGAAGACGAATAGCTGCCCGACGAGGAACTCCAGCAGTTTGCGGATCTGGAACCTGTCCATGTTTCCCAGCACGTTTTCGTTGGTATGCTGGAAGCTCACGAAATGGTGCATGGCGTTCCAGTAGAGATTGGGGAAGAAAATCAGGGCGGCGAGCATTCCCGCGATAGTGAGGTGGATAAAAGGGCGGAGCTTGCGATGGGGCTTATGGAGCAGCAGGTACATCGCGGCGGCGATGAAAAATACCGCGAGGGTGTATTTGCTGAGCATCCCCAGCCCCACGGCAAGCCCGGTGAGCAGCCACCATTTATCGCTGTCGCTTTCCGGTGCTTTCACGAAGCAGCGGAAGGCAAGTGCCCAGAAAAACATCAGCGGCGCGTCGGTGGAAATGAAGAAGGAGGAGAGTGTCACTCCCGGCAGGGTGAGATAGGTGATGGCCGACCAGAACCCGGTGCGACGGTCATACAGATCGCGCGCGGTGTAATAGACGAGCAGCGCAGTCAGCCCGTGCAGCAGCGGCGCGGAAAGCCGGACGCAGAAGGGCGAATCCCCACTGCAGATTTCGGTGGTGGCGGAGATCAGCCATGCGACCATCGGCGGCTTGGAGAAATAGCCAAAGCTGAGTGCCTTCGACCATGTCCAGTATTGCGCCTCGTCAAAAAAGAGATCGGTGGTGGAGATGTAGAGCGCGGCGATGCGGATGGCCGTGATGATGAATACCAGCGTCAGGATTGCGCCTGGCTGGTAGATGCGCAATTTATCATTCATGCGGAAGAACTCCGCTGATCGGCGAGGAGGGGTCGCCATAGGATTTTTTCGCCATGCGTCCGGCGAGGAAGGCTTCCCGTCCGGCCTCCACGGCGAGTTTCATGGCGCGTGCCATGCGCACAGGCTCGCGCGCTTCCGCGATGGCGGTGTTCAGCAGCACACCGTCGCAGCCGAGTTCCATCGCAATTGCCGCGTCCGAAGCCGTGCCGACCCCGGCATCCACCAGCACAGGCACTTTCGCCTGTTCCACAATGAGCCGGATGTTGAGTGGATTCCGGATGCCGAGGCCGGAACCGATGGGCGCGCCGAGCGGCATGATCGCGCAGCAGCCGAAATCCTCCAGCTTCCGCGCGATCAGCGGGTCATCGGTGGTGTAGGCCATCACGTCGAAGCCCTCCTTCACCAGAATTTCCGCAGCTTTCAGGGTTTGTACCACATCAGGATAAAGCGTTTTTCCGTCACCGATGACTTCGAGCTTCGCCAGTTTCCACCCGCCCGCCTCACGCGCCAGGCGCAGTGTGCGCACCGCTTCCTCCGCCGTGTGGCAGCCCGCCGTGTTGGGGAGGTAGGTATACCGTTTCGGATCGAGGAAATCCTGCAGCATCGCCTCGCCGGGGCTGGCGAGGTTCACCCGCCGCACGGCAACGGTGACGATTTCCGCGCCGGAAGCCTCAATCACCCGCGTGGTTTCCTCGAAGTCGCGGTATTTCCCCGTGCCGACCAGCAGCCGCGAGCGGTAAGGCTTCCCCGCGATCAGGAACGGGTCATCCGCCAGTATTTGCTTGCGGGATGCGGGAACGGCCTGCATATCAGCCACCCCCCACGAAATTCACGATCTCAATCCTGTCGCCCTCGGCGAGCGTAGTAGCATCGTAACGTGATTTTGGCACGATGGCGAGATTGCGCTCTACGGCGATTTTCCGCGTATCCAGCTTCAGACGGGCAAGTAATTCCGCCACGGAAGGCGCGCCTTCTACTTCCTGTGCTGCACTGTTGATAAATATTTGCATAGTTATGCTAAACTTGATATGTGCACTTCCCTAATAATCTTTTAGTATGTTATACTGAGATAAACTAGCGTAGTACAAGGAAAAAGCCTTTAATAAAACAGGATGCAGGCAGATGGTGGATGAAGCTCAGAACAATACACAAAATACCGGAAAAAGCAGGGGAGAGGGCAGAAGAAAACGCCATATCGTCATCGCACTTCCGGATGGCAGCTATATCCGGCGCGTGGATTATATCCGCAAACGCTGGGAGGAAGGTGTGCCGCGCACGGAGATTGCGGCGGAACTCAGCGCGCTGGAAGGCCGGGAAGTCACCTATCAGGATATTTATCCCGCTACGGTTGACAGGAAAAGGCGTATTCCGGCAGTGAAAGCAGGGGCGGCGGGGAGCCGGGCGGTTGCGGTCAAAGCTACGGCATCCGAGGCTAAGGCCGCACCGAGAATCACAGATATTCTGGTGCTGAATGGCCCCAACCTGAACCTGCTCGGCACACGTCAGACAGAGATTTACGGCACGGATACGCTGAAGGATATTGAATCACTCTGCCGCCGCCAGGCGCGGAAAGTCGGCAGTACGCTGGATTTCGTGCAGACCAATTCCGAATATGTGCTGATTGAGCACATCCAGCAGGCGCGCGGGAAATACCGGGGTATCATCCTTAACGCGGCGGCCTATACGCACACCTCCATCGCGCTGATGGATGCGATTGTCGCCGGTGGATTGCCAGTGGTGGAGGTGCATCTCTCCAACCTCTTCAAGCGCGAGGAATTCCGCCATAAATCCTATATCTCCCCGGTGGCGGTGGGGATGATCTGCGGCTTCGGGGGAACCGGCTATGCGCTGGCGATTCAGGCACTCGCGCGGCATCTGGAAAAAATGCAGGCATCGGAAAAGTGACCTTGCTGATCGGCCATCGCGGCGCGTCGGCCTGCGTCCCGGAGAATACGCTTGCCTCGTTCCTGAAGGCGGTGGAACTCGGCTGCGATGCGGTGGAGATGGATGTGCATCTTTCGCAGGATGGCGTTCCGGTGGTCATCCATGACGATACGGTGAACCGCACCACGGACGGCAAAGGCCGCGTGGAGAACCTTACGCTTGCGCAGTTGCAGCTTCTCGATGCCGGAAGCGGCGAGTGCATCCCCACCTTGCAGGAAGTGTTGGACGCGCTGCGGGGCAAGGTGCGGCACGTATTCATCGAAATTAAGGATAAGGCACTGGCGGTTCCGGTGGCGCGGCTGATCGCGGAGAATATCACGCGCGGGTGGGATTATGCCATGCTTCCGGTTATCTGCTTCAACCCGGAAACGCTGGAGGATGTGCGGGAGGCGAATGCGAACATCCCCCTCGGCGTGCATCTCGACCCCGCACCGGAAACCCAGCGGCAGCCGGGCGTGGCAAAATGCCGGGCGGAATCCTGCCTCACTGATGCGGAAATCGCGCTGTGGCGGCACAAGCCGAAATACCTGCTGCCGAATATTGATACCATGCCTGAAGGCATCGTGCCGCTGCCGCACCGCTACCACGCGCAGGTGGTGGCCTGGACAATCCGCACGAAAGAACAGGCGGATCGTGCTGTCACGCTTCAGGTGGATATGGCGATAACGGACGATCCGGGATTGTTCGGATAACTCACCATCCGTTCACGCTGGAGCGGGGTGCGGCGGGGGCGGGTTGCTGCATGGCGGGCATCGGCGGCTCGGCCTGTGTAGAATCCTGCAGAGATTCCTGCTGAACCGGAGCAACCGGGAGGCGCATGGCGCGCTGCGGCTGCGGGGGCAGGGAAGTCGCTTCGATTTCCGTGTGCATGGGGGTTTGATCCTGCGGCGCGGGCATCCGCACCGGCATGGCGGGAACCACACCGCGCACCTGCGTTTCCGTGCCGTCGCCTTCCACGTGACGTTTGCGGTTGGTGATGATGGCCTCGCCGATTTCCTTCTTGGAATTTTCCTCCATCCGCGTTTTATATGCCCAGGAACTGCTCAGGCTTACCTTGAATTTATCATAAAGCAGTGAGTTGATCTGCCGGAAATGCTCCTGGCACTTCCAGAATACGAGGTCGGTGATTTGGCCGATGTCGGATTTTCTGTCGTCCATCCGCGCGGCTTCCTGCACCATGCATTCATCGCGCCGGGCAAGGTGGCGGTTCAGTTCTGCGGTTTCCTCCGGGGTGAGTTCGTCGAAGCCCTTATCCTTGTGCGCACAGGCGGAGAACAGGGAGGAAACAAGAAGGAGCAGAAGAAATTTGCGCATGGCGTGGATACTACGTGTTCGGAGTTGAGAATTGACCGTTGAGTGAGTATACTGCATCATTCTAGCCACAAAACCTTCAATTCTCAATGTTTATCACCATGAAGCATTTTTTCCTGCCCGCCCTCATTCTTGCCGTGCTCACCGCGTGCCAGACCCCGCCTCCGCCGCAGGCGGTTGCGCTGAATGCCGTCAACGGCTATTTCATTGACGACAGGCTGGAGCAAAGCAAGAATTACAAGCTCAACACGCTGCAGACGGTTTATGTTGGCCAGCCGGTGGTGAAGCGCAAAAGCTATCAGGTGAAAATCAAGAGCGAGCTGGTCGGTATCCCGCAGATGGATATTACGCTCCACGCGCCAAGGCTGGTGCTGAACCTGGCGCAGGGCAAAGCCTATCCCATTAAATATGAGGTGAGCGACCAGGGCAGAATCTATCAGATTCTGGAAACCTACGACCAGGTGCACGATCATTATTTCGGTGTGCTGACGGGCGACCACGGCGAAGTGCATCACCGTGTGCTGGATGGCAATGTGTGGGTTCCCGATATGTTCGAGATTTCCCCCATCAACGGCGCGGTGCTGCAGCAGCGCGTGGAATCCGAAATTGGCCGGAAGAACACCGAGAATTTCGAGATCGTGTTCGGCGGCATGAACAATAACCAGATCAACCTCACCTACCGCGAGTTCACGCCGGGAGATGTGGCGAAAACAGCCTTCTATCAGGATCTTACCTATCCGCTGAGCAGCCAGACCATCCGCTATCAGAACCTGAAAATCCAGGTGCACGAAATCACGCCGGAGCATTTGAGCTATATGGTGGTGGCGGAGTAGTGTGTTCTATTTCTGTAACTACAGAAATTCCTTGCTTTCCGGGATTTTTGTAGTTACAATAAGGTTCTGGCATGAAGATTACCTATGATGCGGTTAAGAACATGGCCAACCAGGCGAAACACGGTATCTCTTTTGAGAGAATTCATGATTTTGATTGGAGCAGGGCGGTTATCGTCAAGGACGAACGCAAGGATTATGGTGAAAAACGCCGCCGCGCCATTGGCTACATTGGCAATCGTCTGTATGTGTTTGTATATACAGTAAGAGAGGGTGGTATCCGTGCCATAAGTTTACGCAAGGCAAACGACCGTGAGAGAAAACAGTATGAATAAGAAACGTCCTGATCCCTATTTAATTGACGATGAAAATCCGGAATGGACGGAAGAAATGTTCCGGCAGGCGCGTCCGGCGCGGGAAGTGCTTGTAGAAGATTTCGGCGAGGAAGGCGCACGGGCGTTGATGGAAAAACGTATCGGTCGCCCGGTGGCGGACGATCCCAAGCAGCAGGTGACGCTCCGGCTGGACAGCGAAGTGCTGGAGGCTTTCCGCGTCACCGGCAAAGGCTGGCAAACGCGCCTTAACGCCGCCTTGCGCGAGTGGGTGCGGGAACATCGTCCTGTAGCCTAACAGACTTTTTCCCCCCGCAGCGTCAGCGATACGTTATCGCACAGATGCGCCATGATTTCCGGTTTGGCGACGGTCACTTCCGCCCATTGCACCATTGGATGATCCATCACGAGGGAAAGCACGTAGCGCGTCATGTTTTCGAGCAGGTTGAAGCGCGCACCCTCCACCTTCGCCACGATTTTCTCGATCAGCTTTTCGTAGCTCATGGTATCCTTGATTGCGTCCGACGTGAAGGCATTTTCCGGGTTATATTCCAGCCGGATGCTTACCAGCAGAGGCTGGGTTTTCTTGTGCTCCCAGTCGTAAATTCCGATAAATGCCTGGGTGCGTATGTTCTCGATGTGCATCAGCATGGTGCGCGCCTGGATGTTATGTCTCAATAGGTTGTTCATATGATTGCCGAAAGGTATGTTGGTTTTGTGGAAACAATCAACCTGCAGGAGCAACCATATGAACGTGCATCAGAATGCCCGAACGATGCCGTATTTGCGAGCGTTTTTATCCAGCGTCTTGAGGCGGGAGCCTTGCCTGCGGAAGTTGCCGCATCCTGCGGGGTGAGCTGCTGCACGGTGTATGGTAATTTAACTTTATAATTATACTTCACCATCGCTGTCATGCCAGCGATGCGTGTCTGCGCCACAGAAGGCTTTTCGCATCGCAGACGCGACACTGCGGGATTCCAGCCGGAGTTTACCCCGGAGCAGGCCGGGGCTGGTATAACACGGAAACAGCCGCTTCTAAAAATATGTCAGGTTCTAAGATACTACAAAATTTACGCCCGCTTTTTCGTCCCGGATTGCGGTTTGACTTCCGCAAGTTTCGCGCGCGATTCAAGCGCAGCTTGAGCGGCGGCAAGGCGTGCGATTGGCACACGATAGGGCGAGCAGGATACGTAATTCAGCCCCGTTTTCTGGCAGAACTTGATGGAGGCCGGATTGCCACCATGTTCGCCGCAGATGCCGAGCTTGATGTCTGGCCGCGTTTTCCGCCCGCGCTCTACCGCAATCTGGATGAGTTCGCCCACCCCTTCCTGATCCAGCGTTGCAAACGGGTCTTTTTCCAGAATCCCCTGGCTGATATAATCGTTCAGGAAATTGCCCGCGTCATCGCGGGAAAGCCCCAGCGTGGTCTGCGTCAGATCGTTCGTACCGAAGCTGAAGAATTGCGCGTATTCCGCAATATCCCCCGCCCGCAGTGCCGCGCGCGGAAGCTCGATCATCGTGCCCGTGAGGTAGGCGATTTTCGCGCCCTTTTCCTTGAATACGGCGGTGGCGGTTTCATCTACCAACCCCTTGAGTATTTTCAGTTCTATCGGGTTCATGATGAGCGGTATCATGATTTCCGGCAGCACTTTTATGCCTTCCGCCGCCACCTCGATGGCCGCCTCGAAAATCGCGCGCGCCTGCATGGCGTAAATCTCCGGATAGGAAATCCCCAGGCGACAACCGCGATGGCCGAGCATCGGGTTTTCCTCCTTAAGCTGCACCGCGCGACGCTTCACCGCCTCGATGGAAACGCCTGCGCCTTTCGCCACGCTTTCCATATCCGCTTCCGTATGCGGCAGGAACTCGTGCAGCGGCGGGTCGAGCAGGCGGATGGTCACCGGCAGCCCGTCCATAATGCGGAAAATCTCCGCGAAATCCTTGCGCTGGAACGGCAGCAGCTTGTTGATGGCTTTCTCGCGGGCGGGCCTGGCTTCTGCCACGATCATCTCGCGCACGGCGGTGATGCGCTCGGCATCGAAGAACATATGCTCGGTGCGGCACAGGCCGATACCCTCCGCCCCGAAATCCCGCGCGGTGCGCGCATCCAGCGGCGTTTCAGCGTTGGTGCGGATTTTCAGGGTGCGCACTTCGTCCGCCCATTGCATCAACTCCCCGAAATCGCCGGAAAGCTCCGGCTTGATAGTCGGAACCTGCCCCAGGATCACCTCACCCGTGGAGCCGTTGATGGTGATGGCATCGCCCGCCTTGATGGTTTTTCCGCCCGCCGTGAACTGGCGCGTTTTGTAATCAATGGCCACACCGCCCGCACCGGAAACGCAGGCGCGCCCCATCCCGCGCGCGACCACCGCTGCGTGGCTGGTCATCCCGCCGCGCGCTGTGAGAATCCCCCGTGCCGCGTGCATCCCGTGAATATCCTCCGGGCTGGTTTCGATGCGCACAAGAATCACCGATTCCCCCGCCGTGCCTTCCGCTTCCGCTTCATCCGCCGAGAACACCACCTTGCCGGAAGCTGCGCCTGGCGAGGCGGGAAGCCCTTTTGTCAGCACATCTTTTTTCGCTTTGGGGTCGAGCATGGGGTGGAGCAGTTGATCCAGTGCTTCCGGCTCGATGCGCTGGAGGGCTTCCTCTTTCGTAATCAGCCCTTCGCGCACCATGTCCACGGCGATTTTCAGCGCGGCGTGGCCGGTGCGCTTGCCGTTGCGCGTTTGCAGCAGCCACAATTTTCCGCCCTGCACGGTGAACTCAATATCCTGCATATCGCGGTAGTGCTTTTCGAGGTTTTTGAACGCCTCCACCAACTGCCCGTACACACCAGGCATCACCTCTTCCATTGCCGGAAGGGTGGCGTGCTGCTTCTTTTTGCCTGCAATGGTGATCTGTTGCGGCGTGCGGATGCCCGCCACCACGTCCTCACCCTGCGCATTCACCAGATATTCGCCATAGTAAGTATTTTCGCCGGTGGAGGGGTCACGGGTAAACGCAACTCCCGTCGCGCAGTCCTCGCCCATATTGCCGAACACCATCGCCTGCACGCTGACGGCGGTTCCCCACGATGCCGGGATGTCGTACATCCGGCGATAGGTGACCGCGCGCTCGTTCATCCAGCTATCGAACACCGCGCCGATCGCGCCCCAGAGCTGTTCCTGCACATCCTGCGGGAAGGGCTTGCCTAGTGCTTCCTGCACTTTCGCCTTGTATTCCTTCACCAGCGTTTCGAGATCAGCAGCGGTGAGTGCCGTATCCAGCTCCACCCCGCGATCCTGTTTTTTCAGCTCCAGCAATTCCTCGAAATGGTAGTGATCCACCCCCAGCACCACGTCGCTGTACATCTGGATAAAGCGGCGGTAGCTATCCCACGCAAAACGTGCGTTGCCGCTCTTTTTAATCAGACCCTGGATGGTTTTATCGTTGAGGCCGAGGTTCAGCACCGTATCCATCATCCCCGGCATGGAGGCGCGCGCGCCGGAACGCACGGAAACCAGCAGCGGATTGGTGTCATCCCCGAATTTCGTGCCCACAACGGCTTCAATGTGGGCAACCGCCTTCGCAACCTGCGCTTTCAGTTCGGCGGGATAGGCTTTGCCGTTATCGTAATAAGCGGTGCAGACTTCCGTGGTGATGGTGAAACCGGGGGGAACGGGCAGCCCATGCAGGCTCATTTCCGCGAGGTTCGCGCCCTTGCCGCCCAGAAGATTGCGCATTCCGGCATTGCCTTCCGCAGCACCGTCACCGAATGTATAGACCCATTGTGGCATAATAAGAGTTGCGTGGTTAGAGTTGCGAGGGCGCGCACTCTAGCCGTTTACGCCTGAAATTGCAAGGGATTTTTCGTTTAGCCCCTCCGGCAGTCTTTGTTTAACCACGGCTTCTCCCGCCGCCGGGCTTGCCGCCATCCGTCGGCCCCCGGCCTTTGCCGGTATCTTCCGCAAGTATTTGCGCCCAGGCCGCACGTTCCGCATCCTCTCCGCTGGCCGGGGCGGAGGCGTGAGAACCTCGTGAAGCACCGGGAAGGGCGGGGCGGCCAGCGGGCGGAAGTGCCTTCGCGGCATATCCGCCCCCGCCGCCGTGGGTAACAATGCCACGAATCGCGCTCGACATGGGGATAGTCTTATCTTCCCATGTTTTACGCAGATTATTTCTGTGTCCTTCCCAGCCTGGCCCCGTCGGGTCGGGATCTTTGTATCGCTCCGCTTCATACAATTTTGAAATCACTTCCCATGCCCTGCCTTTAGGAAGTTGTAATTGGCTGCTGTATTTTCTATGGAGCGCATTCCGTTCATCTTCCATGCCCCGCACGGTATTTTCCCATTGCTGGTAGATGTTATACGTATGGCCATAGTTACTGCTGGCTACGCTATCCATTGATTCGCGCAGGCTGAGGCCACGATCCACGGCGCGCAGGGCAACCAGATCGAGGAGTGTATCGCGGTGATAATCCGCGCGGCGTGTCTGGAACCTGCCGCCGGCGGAGGTATTCGAGCCGATGCTCATCGTCAGGCTATCAACAAAATCCTTAAACGCATCTTCAAAATCTTCATTGTAAGGCTGCCCGTGCCGCATCGCGCCGCTGAGGCGGATATGTATCGCCAGAATATCCGCCTTCTGATAGCAGAATTCTGTATCAGGCATCCGGTTGGTTGCCACGGCGTGTGGCTGATCCGGCAGTGGAGCAAGCCTTTCCAGGCTTTCCTGCAGGGCGCGGTCAATGGCCTCAGGGTTCGCCCCCCGCGAAAGCGCGTTGATTCTTGCCGCCTCGATAATGGCGATGGCGGTATTATTTTCCCCTGTAGCGGTCGCATATGTGGCAACGACCATCCCGTTCGCCGCTTCCACAGCCGCGCCCGCAGTATCCTGATCTATGCGCAGCAGCGACCGGCGGATGAAACCATCGAGTTCATGGATAACCGCCTGACGATCCGGACGATGCTTGGCGCGCCCGGCAGGCTTAACACCTTCGACCTGCCAGACTATGCCGCCAATCCTGCGTGCCAGTTCATACATATTGGTTTTGGTAAGATCTTCAACCATGCATCGTTCTCTGTGCGCCTTATACACCTGTTGCAGGCGTATTTCCGCCTTATCATGCCATTATAACATGAAAAGGTTAACAATAGGTAAAGCAACCCCAAAAATCGTAATTATCCCCTTGAAGCACGTAAGGCAGTCATTTCCCGACTTTTTGCGTGAGCAAAAAGTATAGGGGAATCCATGAGGTCTTTGCATAACTCCCTTTTTTGTCATACCAGCAAAAGCTGGTATCCAGCTGAAGCCGCGTCTGCGGCGGAAAAAGCACTTTCCAGCGTCGCAGACGCTCCGCGCTGGATTCCAGCTTTCGCTGGAATGACGAGTTATGCAAA
>JAHFPR010000047.1:0-7931 GCA_023269645.1 Alphaproteobacteria bacterium
GAGTTTCCAGCGGGTGCGGCGGGTATAACGGTCGAGGAAGGATTGAGCACTCTCCCACGCCCCCGCGCGTTTATAGAGCGAAAGCAGGATGCGCGCATTGCCCTTGCCTTCCGGGCGCAGCCGCCAGGCTTCCTCCGCCAGTTCCAGAGCCTTCTCGGTTTCGCCCGCCTGCTGCGCGGAAACAAGCATTCCCTGCAGCGCGAGGGCTTTTGTGGATTTATGCTCTCTCAATGCGGAGAAATGCTCGTTGGCCAGCGCGGGATTCCCCTCCATCTGCGCCGCTTCTGCGGCCAGGATATGCACAAGCTGCGCGCCGTGGCGATGGTGCGCCAGAAGTTTCTGCGCCTCGCCGGAAGCCTGCCGCGCTGTGCGGCCATCGGCCACCGCGAGTGCCGCGAACCCGCGCGAAAGTGCCAGCAGCGCACGATCCATCCGTCGCACCTGCCGCGCCTCGCGCCGGCGTTCCGGAAGGCTGAACAGGCCGAGGGTCAGCCGCACCGCGAGCAGCAGTGCCAGAACACCGAGCGCGAGTGCCGAGGCAATCACGAACATCGAGGTTTTTACCTGGTAGCCGAGCCAGATGACCTCCACCGCCCCGCGATGCTGCAAAAGCCACGCCGCGCCGGAAGAAAAAGCGGCAAGAACGATGAGGAAAAAAATCAGCCGTATCATGGTGCTATCACCGGGGACGGGGTTTCGGGGGAGGCCTTATCCTGTGTTCCCGGCGCAGTTGCGCCTTCCGGATGCGGCAGTTCGGAAGCAAGCACCGTCACCCGTGAAACCATCGCGGCGAAGGTTTTTTCCACCGCCAGCACCTGTGCCGCCTGTTTTTCCCAGTGCTCCGCCGTTTTTCGCGCCGGATCGGGGAGCGTTCCGAATGCCTCCAGTGCCTGCGCCAGCGCGCCGCGTTCCAGATGGATTTCCACTTTCCAGACAAGGGCTTCCGCGTCTTCCCCTTTCGGCTCCTCTCCCAGCTTCCGCACCCGCACCAGATGCCGCGCCGAGTATTGCAGCCGCGCCAGGAATCCGGCATCTTCCGGGCGCGCGGCAGCGATAATATCATCCTCCAGGCTTGCGAATTCCTCGCGCAGCGCGGACATGGAGGTGACACCTTCATGCAGATGTTCCGCAAGCTCCTTCGCTGCACTGCTCAACTCCGGATCCGAAGCGGAAAGCGACTGCAGCACCGCGAGATCCGCCTCGTAGGGCATGGCATGGGTGACGCGATCCCGCAGGTTCAGGATGGCGAGCATGGCGGGACTCAGGATGCGGTCGCGCGCCAGTGCGTGCTCGCGCTCGGTCTGGGAGCGCAGGTTGCCCATTTCCCGCTCCAGCGTATCAATGCGCCGCGCGGCATCTTCATCGTGGAGCGCGGGCGGTTCCGGATGTATTTCCGGGCGGGAACCCGGCGCGCCGGTGGAAATAACATCCGTCAGCGAGGGATCTGCCTTGCCGGGATGCACCGGGCGCGGCGGTACAGGATAAAAGAAAATGCCGGAAGCAACCAGCCCCGCCAGCACGATCAGGGTGTAGGTAGTCACTTTGAGCTTATGCCCGCGCGGCTTTTTCTCCGCGCTCCCCTTCAAAGCGGGTTCTTTCGGGGCGTATTCCAGGATAGTTTCGTTCGGATTGTCGGTCATATTTCTCTCGCTTTTTGCGGGGTATTGTCCGCTGCACCCTGGCTCCAATCATCTTTAATAATCTTTTATGCCTCTTCCTCGATTAAGGCAAGCATCGCCTCCTGCGTGGGGGCGGCGGCGGTGTAGATGCCCGCCCAGGCCGTGCCGGAAAGTGCTGCCGCGACATTCCGGCTCAAGGCAAACGCCTGCGTCCTCGCGAATTTCCCTGCGAGGCCGGCCTGCGCCGCAAGCTGCAGGAAAATCCGCGCCGTGCGAGGCGAATAGAACAGTGCCATGTCCAGTTCCCCCGCGCGGATGCAGGAAACGGCTTCCTCCGGCAGGGTATCCACCGCGCGTGCCTCATAAAGTTCAGCGGAGATAACCGAAAACCCTTTTTCCGCAAGGAGCGCGGCCAGATCACCCGCCACCTGCGCCCCGCAGATATGAATCAGATCGCCCCGGTGCGGGTTATATTCCTTCGCCAGATACGCGGCCAGCCCGTTCGCATCCCCGCCGAGTTTGGCGGGAGCCATATCCACCTGCCAGAAGCCGTGCTTCCGGGCTTCCCCGGCGGAAGCCTCGCCGATGGCCACCACCGCTATGTTGCGCTCCGCCGTTACTCTGGCAAGGGCGCGCGCGCCATTCGCCGAGGTGAGCAGGATCGCCTGCGGCTTCCGCTCCAGCAGTGCCTGCACCTTCGCCTGCGCATTCTCGCGGAAGCGAATGGTCATCATCGGCGCGGCGATTACATGGAAGCCCCGGAAGGCGAGTTTCCCCGCCACCGGCTCGGCATCTGCCATCGGGCGCGTGATCAGCACGGTTTTCTGTTTCGGCATCTGTATATTCCTGATAAGGATAGAAGGTAACGGCTCCGTTTGCATTTGTCACGGACGGTATTTATCCCCTCCCGCTTGCGGGAGGGGCAAGTAATCCGAGGCAGCTTGCTGCCCGGATTAGTGGGAAGGGTGTCTCTTTTCTCCGGTCAGAAACACCCCCTCCGCAAATCCGGCCAATAAAATTGGCTCGGATTTACGGCCTCCCCCGCAGGCGGGGGAGGATATTCAACCAAAAGGAAACTATGCAACGCTGTGCATTCATTACCCTCGCGGGTGCTCCTAACGCCGGGAAATCCACGTTAATCAACCGATTGGTTGGGGACAAGGTTTCCATTGTCACGCCCAAGGTGCAGACCACACGCGCGCGCATCCGAGGCATCACAACGGTGGGGGATGCGCAACTCGTGTTCGTGGATACGCCGGGTATTTTCAAGCCGAAGCGGTCGCTGGAGAAAGCGATGGTGCGCGCGGCCTGGGGCGGCATGAAAGGTGCGGATTTCAACTGCCTCATCGTGGACGCGAAGCACGGATTCAACGAGGAAGTGCAGCACATCGCCGAGGGAATGCGCGGGCGGGAAGGCAGCCCGATTCTTATCCTTAATAAAATTGATCTGGTATCGGATAAATCCACCCTGCTGCTGCTGGCGGCGGCACTCAACGCAGCACTGCCCTTCGCGCGCACCTTCATGGTTTCCGCGTTGGACGGAGAGGGGGTGATCGACATCAAAAATTATCTGGCGGGTGCGGCGCAGGTAAGCCCGTGGTTCTATCCGGAAGGGCAGGTGACGGACGTTTCCGAGCGGCTGTTTGCGGCGGAAATCACCCGCGAAAAGCTGATGATGAGCCTGCGTCAGGAAGTGCCTTATCAGCTCATGGTCGCCACCGAGGCGTGGGAGGAAAAAGGCCAGAGCGTCACCATCCGGCAGGCGATCTACGTCACCACCGAGGGGCAGAAGAAAATCGTCATCGGCAAGGGTGGCGAGGGATTAAGAAAGGTGGGCGAGCAGGCGCGCAAGGAGCTTACCCGGCTGCTGGGGCGCAAGGTGCATTTGTTCCTGTTCGTGAAGGTTGACCCGCGCTGGCTGGAATCCGCCGAGCATCTGCGGATGCAGGGGCTGGAGTAGGTTTCAGGTTTCAGGAAGAGGTTTCAGCAAAATTTGTACACGGCATGGAATCAGAATCCTACCGATCTGCTGATTTGCGGGCTGCGCATATCAACCTATCCAGCGGTTCTTCCAGCGCATCAGCTATTTGCAGACAAACCAGGATGGTAGGAATGCGCTTGCCGCTTTCCACCCGACTGATTGTGCTGCGATTAAGACCGGAAGCATCTGCAAGCGACTGATGGCTAATGCCTTTTTCCAGCCGCTTTTCCTTGAATAGTGTACTCAGATTTGCCGTTATCTTTCTTGCTTTCATAGTTTAACTTTACACCACGGCGAGAGAAGATTACACTGTTTTCTGGTGCCTTACAAACACCATAGAAAAAGCGTTTCTTGTCCGAACGCGACAGTTTCGGGCTTCCTGCGTTTCTACGCCGGGAGTCTGTCTGCCATACAATAACGCTCTGCGTGAAAGCAGCAGGGCACGACTTTTTCCGTGTTTGTAAGCTCCCGGTACCAACTATGCGGTTGGTATCGCAAGCAAAGAACTACGGAGTATGCCCATGTCACTGCGGGACAAGAAACCCACCGCGACCGACCGGATTATCGCTATCCGCCTGCGGAAGCTGCGTGAAGCACGGCATATTCCGGGGCGCAAGGTGGCGGAGTGGCTCGGTATCAGCGCGCAGCAATACGCGAAATACGAAGCCGCGCAAAACCGCATCAGTGCCGGTGCGCTGTGGGAAATCTCCGTTGCGTTCGGTGTGCCGATGCAGGTGTTTTTTCCGGGCATCAGGCCGTTGCCGGACGCAGAATCGGTGCAAGGTTTTTCCAGACTGCGCGAAAGAGAACGCAAGGCGGTGCAGGCATTGGTGAAAGTTCTGGCGAGGCGGAGCACCCGCATTTTGTACGGAAGTACAAAACAAAAACGCGGCCAGAAAACCGCGCGGCTTTAGTGCCCGGAGGGGCTGGAATAGGTTTTAGGTTTCAGGAAGAGGTTTCAGCAAGTTTTTCTGAAACCTGAAACCTCTTCCTGAAACCTTAAAAGAGATGAGACCGCCCGAACCGTCGAATTGAGATTCCTCTTGTGGCCTGTATGTACAGGTGGACACCATTTGCCCGAACCACGGCTCGGACAGGGACAGCATCCTAAGAGTTGACTATCGCCCCAGGGAATGCGTCATCTAACGCGTTGGGCAGCACTCATCCCAGAACTTCACCTTACAGCATTTCGATGCGGTGCGCAACTGTTTCCACATATTCGGAAATGGCGGTGACGGCCTCGGTGACGGCCTCGTCAATTTCCCGGTCCACCGCCTCACGCGGGAGGCCGCTTTCTCCCGACAGCGTGGCGCGGGGCTTGCCCGCCTTGCGCCGGGTTTCGTTCAGCTCATCCTGGATCATCAGGGAAGACATCACCAGCAGCAGGGTGTCGTTGGTATAGCCCATTGATTTTGCAAGAAGATTTACGCGCTCACTTACGTCGGAGGCGAGTTCCTGAAGGTGGGGTTCCTGCCCTTCCCCGCATACAAGCTGGAACGTGCGTTTTCCAATGGTAATGTCAACGACGGGCATAGTTTCTCTAGGGGTTAGGGGTTAGGGGTTGGGGGTTGGGAGGTCTTGCTAATCCCTAATCCCCAATCCCTGATCTCTTATTTTTCCACCACTTGCCGCACTTCCTCGATGAGCCTGTCCACGCGCTTCGTGATGCTGGCGTGGAGGCCGGAAAGTTTCTCGTTTTCCGCGCGGAGGTGGGAATTTTCGTTCGCCGCCTGCTCCAGACGCTGCTGCAATTCGGATTGAGCGGTGCTATCCACGGGTGCGGCCTGGGCAGCTTCCGCTGTTTCCTCGCGCGCATCCTTCAGCTTGCGCTCCACGACATTTTCCAGGCGCGTGAGTGCCGTGCGCAACCGCTCTTTCGCGGCTTCCAGCTGTACTGACGTGGTGTTCTCCATTGCCTTACCGGGCATAGTTCGCTCTCTCCAGCGGCGTTCCTTGCGGCGCGCAAAAGTTATTCGCGCGGTGGGTTGTAGCAGTAATTATACAAGATGACAACAGTTTGGAAGGAAAATCTTGCGTTCAGGATGAGGCCGATGAATTGCAAAAGAAAAACCCGGCCAGAAAAAACCCGGCTGGAGTTTTCTCCTCGCCGGGTTTTCCATCAGGCACGAAAAAGTGTCTGCTACCTTCTATCCCCGAAAAAGCGGAGCATGGTAATCATCAGGTTGATGAAATCCAGATACAGTGCCAGCGCGCCCATAATCGCGGCCTTGCCGAGATCAGCCTGCCCGACCTGGTAATAGGTATTGCGGATTTTCTGGGTATCGTAGGCGGTCAGCCCGGTGAAGATCACCACGCTCAGGATGGAGGTGGCGAAATAGATGCCCGGACTGTGCAGAAAGAGATTCACCAGGCTGGCGATAATGATGCCGAACAGCCCCATCATCATGAACTGCCCCATGCCCGTTAAGTCTCTTTTGGTGACGTAGCCCCACAGGCTCATGCTCCCGAACATGGCGGCGGTGATGAAAAACACCGTGGCGATGCTCTGGCTGGTATAGGCGGCGAACAGCACGGAGAAAGTCAGCCCGTTCAGTGCGGAATAGGTGAAGAACATGGCGCGCGCCGCACCTTCCGAAACGCGGTTGATGCGCGCGGAGAGGTAAATCACCAGCACGACTTCCGCAATCATCAGCGGAATCATCGCCATCCGCAACTGGATGTACAGGCCGCTGGCGTAGGTGGCGTAAGCGATGAGGCCAGTAAGCCCCAGTCCCGTCGCCATCGTGTTGTACACGCGCAGCATATAGGAGCGCAGCCCCTGATCGTAGGTGGCGGTCTGGATAGGCTGGGGTGCGGACTGGATGTGCTCAGTTGCGGCTACCCGGTTTTCTCTTTTGGTGAAATCAACCATATGTGCCCTTGGGGGTTGGTTTAAGTGTTACCCCTCTAATATCGGGTGGTTCCGGGAGTTTTTCAAGGGAAATCGTGCTATATCCTCCCCGTGGCACTTGCCCGGAACAGGGAAATGGTCTATAAACGCCGCATGAACAAGAAGTTACCGAAAAAAAATCCCGCCATGAACGAATCTGCGGCAAATCTTCTTCCGGCAGCCAATCTGCTGCCCACAGGATTTCAGGACGTGCTGCCGCCCATCGCCGCCGCCGAAGCGAAAACCATCGCCCGCCTGATGCACCGCATGGAGCTGTGGGGCTATGAGCAGGTGAAGCCGCCGCTGCTGGAATTTGCGCGGGGAGAGAGCGGTACGCCCGCACGCCAGATGTTCCAGATGCCTGATCCCGAATCCGGGCAGATGATGGGCATCCGCACCGATATGACCCCGCAAGTCGCCCGCATGGCTGCGCTGCGCCTGAAGGCGAAGCCGCGTCCGTTGCGGCTTTCCTACAGCGGACAGGTGCTCCGCGTGAAGGGTGCGGGGCTTTATGCCGAGCGGCAGCTCGCCCAGGCGGGGGCGGAACTGATCGGGGAAGCGGACATCGCGGCGGATGCGGAAATCATCCGGCTTGCCATCGAAGCGTTATGCGAGGCGGGGTTGCAGGAGATTTGCGCGGATTTCAGTATTCCTCAATTACAGCGGATTTTGATTGCGGGAGCGGGGGAGGAACTCCCCGACCTCATCGAGAAAAAAGACGTGGTCGGCATCCGCCGCCTGGCGCGCGGGGAAACCGGGGAGATGCTGGTGGCACTCATCGCCGCTGCCGGGGATGCGGAGGAAACCTTTCGCAAAGTGAAAACCATCGCCCTGCCGGAAGAAGCGCGCGCCTGTTTCCGCCAGCTGGAGGCACTCATGAAGCTGCTGCGCGAAGCCGCCATCCCCTGCGTGCTCACCATTGATCCGCTGGAGCGCAAGGGGTTTGAATACCACACTGGCATCGCGTTCTCCTTCTTCGCGCGCGGCAGCACCGAGGAACTGGCGCGCGGCGGGCGTTATACCCTGGCAGGAACCGGCGGGGATGAGGATGCCGTGGGATTTTCCATCGACGTGAACGCATTGCAACGTGCCCTTTCGCCTGCGCAGCACCGGGATCGCGTGTATGTCCCCCTCGGCGAGGATGCAGAACGCCTGCGGGCGCAGGATACCGTCGCCGTGCAGGGGCTGGCGGAAGTGAAGGATGCCGAAGCCGAGGCGAAACGGCTGCACTGTACGCATTTGTGGCAGGGCGGGAAGCTGGTGCAGGTGGCAGGTTAATCGCTCATGGGTGATCCATGCTTGCAAAGCCCGGTGTTATTGCTAGGATGGCGCATCCTCCATTTTCATAAAGCACCGCCCCGATGACCGATCACCCGCCCCTGCCTTCGCAATTCGTCTACGACCTCGTGCAGGTGACGGAGGCCTGCAACACCTACCTCGC
>JAHFPR010000047.1:7941-11053 GCA_023269645.1 Alphaproteobacteria bacterium
TGATCGTGGAGGTGGTGGCGGGGCTGCAGCGCGCGCTGGAATTGCCGGGCGAGGCCGACCGCATCGAGAGCCTCTGGCACGTCACGAACATCGTCGAAGCGAAAAACATGGTGCTGCGGTTCCGGGGTTAGTGATGAGAGTTGAGAGTTGAGAGTTGAGAGTTTAGTATAAGCCACCCAACTCTAAACTCTGACCACTCAACTCTGGCCATATGCGCGCCTATATCCTCAAACGCCTGCTGCTGATGATCCCCACCCTGCTGGGGGTGATGACGCTGAACTTTATCATCGTGCAGGCCGCGCCCGGCGGCCCGGTGGAGCAGAGCATCGCGCGCATACGCGGGCTGGATTCGGACGCGACGGCGCGTTTTTCCTCGGCGGGCGCGAACGAGGCGGGCGGGGGGCAAGTCAACCGCTTCGATAAAACCGGGGTGAAGGACGCGGCGGGCGTGGCGAGCAGCACGGTGGGAAAATATCGCGGTGCGCAGGGGATTGACCCGGAACTCATCGCGCGGCTGGAGAAAATGTACGGCTTCGACAAGCCCCCGCTCACGCGGTTCCTCGACATGGTGAAGCACTACGCGACCTTCGATTTCGGCACGAGCTTCTACCGCGACGAATCGGTGGTGAACCTGGTGCTGGAGAAACTCCCCGTTTCCATTTCCCTCGGCCTGTGGACTACGCTGATAAGCTACCTTGTTTCCATTCCGCTCGGCATAAGGAAAGCGGTGAAGGACGGCAGCGCGTTCGACATCTGGTCAAGCGCCGCGATTATTTTCGGCTACGCGATCCCCAGTTTCCTGTTTGCGATTCTGCTGGTGGTGCTGTTCGCGGGCGGCAGCTTCTGGCATATGTTTCCGTTGCGCGGGCTGGTGGCGGATAACTGGCACGATCTCCCCTGGCCAGCGCGCATCGGCGATTATTTCTGGCATCTCGCGCTGCCGATTGCGGCGATGGTCACCAGCGGTTTCGCCACCCTCACCATGCTCACGAAAAACTCCTTCCTGGAGGAAATCCGCAAGCAATATGTAGTAACGGCGCGCGCGAAAGGGCTGCCGGAGCGGCGTGTGCTGTATGGCCACGTGTTCCGCAACGCGATGCTGATCGTGATTTCCGGATTCCCCGCCGCGTTCCTCAGCATCCTGTTCACCAGCGCATTGCTGATCGAGGTGATTTTCTCGCTGGACGGGCTGGGTTATCTGGGCTTCAACGCGGTGGTTTCGCGGGATTATCCGGTGATGTTCGGCACGCTTTATTGCTTCACGCTGCTGGGGCTGCTCACCACGCTGATCGGCGACATCCTCTACGTGCTGATTGACCCCCGCATAGATTTCGAGCGGCGGTAGACGCGAAGTCTGTCACCCCCCCCGCACTTCCCTGTCACCCCGCATATTACCCTCCCTGTCACCCCGCACTTGGTACGCGGGGTTATACTCCATGTCAGCCATAACCCCGCGTACCAAGTGCGGGGTGACAGGGCAACCTACTCCCTGCTGCGTTTCGTTTCCGCGCCGCGCGCCTCAACATCAGCAGCGTTCACCTCGCTGCCGGGGGAGGCGTTGGCCAACGCGGTCGTGGTGCTGACCAGATTCAGCGCATTATCCAGTTTCGCGGCAAGTTCATTATCGAAATGCTCCGTCTGCCAGGTGGTGCGATTGAGGCGCACTCCTTCAAGCTCGATAGACCAATTCCGTTTATCCTCGTTCTCCGGCGTGGGCGGCCTTCTATCCCGCCCATGCGCTTCTTCAAAGCGATGCGCGTTGGAAACATGGCTCACCATAGGCTTGATGTCGCTTTCATAAAGCGCGGTATAGAGGCTGCTCGCTTCCGCCTTCTGAACCACGCGGGTTTCGTCCAGATGCACGACCAGCCGCGCCGCATCGTTTTTACTGGTGGCAGGCTGGAATTCAAAGGAAGCATCAATGACGCTCTCGCCCCCATGTACGTGCTGCGCGTTGGCGGCGATAAGCTCCTGCATTTTATCGCGGGCATCTTCAAATGACATGGCGGTTCCGCTTTCGGCTTCCGCCACGCGCTCAAAGCCCAGCCGCTCCGCCAGTTT
Organism: Alphaproteobacteria bacterium; assembly: GCA_023269645.1. Lineage (GTDB taxonomy): Bacteria > Pseudomonadota > Alphaproteobacteria > Rickettsiales > UBA8987 > JAHFPR01. The sequence continues at coordinate 10,003 of JAHFPR010000047.1, forward strand.
GATGATTTTTTCCTCCGTGCCATTCCCCAGGTCAAGATGCCACGTTTCCTTTTCAATCGCCCAGCCGGTCGTGGTATGTATGTTAATACCATCCTGCGGCAAGCACTCTCTCCTGAGAACATCCCGTTCGCTAGAGCCTCGATAATCCACAGGGTACCTGCCCTGGCTGATTTCCACAAGCAACGTGTCCTGAGCCGCAGTGCCAAGCAACTTCGAGCCAGTTCCGTGCGACACGGAAAACTCAAGAGGAATCCGCTTCGGTACTCCATTGGGCTCCGCCCATTTGCCCGCATACCGGCCTTCGTTATACGCCGTGATGATATGCTCCATCGCCTGTTCAACTCTCGTAGCCATTGTAACCTCTGCCGGGGTGTGGTTTATAGTTTATGCTGTGATTTAGGGAAGGCGTAGAGCATCTACTCCCTGCCGCTGCGTTCCGTCACCGCTCCGTGCGCCTCAACATCGGGGGCGTTCACCTCGCTGCCAGGAGCGCGCTCAAAGCCAAGCCGCTCCGCCAGCGCGATGATTTTTTCTTCCGTGCCGTTGGGGGTATAGGAAAATTCCCCACTGGCACTCCTTTTCCTGTCCTGCAAGGGGATTTCCCATGTAACATTATGGTTGTCCGGAGCCATGCTACCGGAAAATGACGGTACAGAGATGCCATCCTGCGGCAAGCACTCTATCCTGAGAACATCCGCATCGGTAGAACCTTGATGCCCCACAAGATATTCGCCCTGGCTAGTTTTTACGAACAGCGTGTCATGATGCGGAATGTATGGAATCTCAGAATGATAGGGTGCGCGCGATACGGAAAACTCCAGCGGGATTTCCTTCGGCACTCCATCGGGTTCGGATTGTCCTGCATACCGACCTTCGTTATACGCCGTGATGATGTGCTCCATCGCCTGTTCTACTGTCGAAGCCATTGTAACCTCTGCCGGGGTGTGGTTTATAGTTTATGCTGCACATTATAGCAGGGTAAGGTTAAGGAATAGTTAATGGAAAACCGTATTTCTGTCATTCCAGCGAAAGCTGGAATCCATCTTTTTCG
>JAHFPR010000200.1 GCA_023269645.1 Alphaproteobacteria bacterium
CCTTCTTTCGCAGCAGCTTTCCCCTGCACGACGGATGCTTTACCCTCCGGCACGGGTTTATCCTTCTGCCCGTGCAGCAAGGCGAACCCCACTACCCCGGCCAGTGCCGCCACCACTGCTATCTCGCGCCATTTCAGCTTCATTGTTTATTCTCCCCCCGCCAGCGCGGAAAAACGGTTGGATTTCGGGAACCCTGCAGGCGGCATCCGCCCGGTATGCCCGCGCCTGCCCACCCATTCCGCCAGGTTATTTTCCACCCGCACCCGGTCGCCGAGTTGCCAGGAAAGCCCCGCCGCCCGCGCGAAAGTCCGGACATCCGCCAGCCCGCCATCACGGAACCGCTGGAGCTGCACACCCTGCCCGCGCTTCATTTCCGGCAGTTCCTGTAAGCCGAAAATGAGCAGCTTGCGGTTCTCGCCAACCACTGCCACGCTATCCCCCTGCACCGGAACACAAACCACCGCGCGGTTGCCGGGTTCGTCGCTCACATTGAGCACCTGCTTGCCGTTTTTCGTCTGCCCCAGCACATCATCCTCGGAGACGATAAAGCCCTTCCCCGCGCGTGAAGCCACCAGGAGTTTCTTCCCCGGCTGGTAAGGAAACACCTCCACCAAATCATCTTCCTGAGCAAGATCCATCAGCAGGCGGATGGGGTCGCCCATCGTTTTGCTGCCTGCCCGCGCGAGCGGAATTTTATCGCAGCCTATGGTATAAAACCGCCCGTCCGTCGCAAAAAACAGAATCTTGTCCGTGGTCTGCGCCTTCACCACGAACCGCTCCTCGTCGCCTTCCTTGTAGCGTATGCCTTCCATGTTGGGGTTGTGCCCTTTCACCGTGCGTATCCAGCCCTGGCGGGAGAGCAGCACCGTCACCGGCTCCTTCTCCACGAAGGCTTCGATGGAAACCACTTGCGCCACGGGGGGATCGGAAACCACCGTGCGCCGCGCGCCCAGCACCGTTTTCTGGCCGAATTTCAGCTTGATTTCCTTGATTTCGTCAGCGATCATTTTCCAGCGCAGTTCTTCATCCTTCAGCAGTGCCTTCAGCCCTTTCTGCTCTTTGGAAAGTTCATCATGCTCGCCGCGAATCTGCATTTCCTCCAGCTTCCGCAAATTACGCAGCCGCATATTGAGGATAGCTTCCACCTGCGTTTCCGTCAGTGCCCATTTCTTCACCATTACGGCCTTCGGCTCGTCCTCCTCGCGGATGATGCGGATGACTTCGTCCAGATTCAGGTACGCGATGAGCAGCCCTTCCAGCACCTCCAGCCGCGCAGCGATTTTCTCCAGGCGATACTTGCTTTTCCGCACCAGCACATCGTGGCGGTGATCGAGGAAGGCTTGCAACGCCTCGCGCAGATTCATCACGCGCGGCGCGCCGGAAGCGTCCAGCACATTGAGGTTCAGCGGTACGCGAATATCGAGGTCGGTAGTTTTGAACAGCGATTCCATCAGCATTTCCGGATCAACCGTGCGGCTTTTCGGCTCCAGCACGATGCGGATGTCCTCCGCCGACTCATCCCGGATATTGCCGAGCAGTGCCAGTTTTTTCTCCTTGAACGCATCCGCGATGCGCTCGATGAGCTTGGATTTCTGGATCTGATAGGGGATTTCCGTAATCACGATCTGGTAAAGCCCGTGCGAAAATTCCTCCTTCTCCCACTTCGCGCGCACCCGGAAGGATCCACGCCCGGTGGCATAGGCATTCACGATATTCTCGCGCGGTTCCACCAGCGTTCCGCCGGTGGGAAAATCCGGCCCCTGTACAAAATCAGCAAGTTTTTCAATGGTCGCATTGGGGGATTTGATCAGCCACAGCAGCGCGTCGCACAGCTCGCCCGCATTATGCGGAGGAATGCTCGTCGCCATGCCCACGGCGATGCCCTCAGAGCCGTTCGCCAGCAAATTGGGAAACGCGGCGGGCAACACCACCGGCTCATGGTCGGTATTGTCGTAGGTATCGCGGAAGCCCACCGTATCGGATTGAATATCCTGGAGCAGTGCCATCGCCACCTCGGTGAGCCGCGCTTCCGTATAGCGCATGGCAGCCGCGTTATCGCCATCAATGGAACCGAAATTCCCCTGCCCCTCTACCAGCGGATAGCGCACCGCGAAACCCTGCGCCAGCCGCACCATCGTATCGTACACCGCCGTATCGCCGTGCGGATGGTATTTGCCGATGACATCCCCCACCACGCGCGCGCATTTCTTGAAGCCGCTTTTCGGGTCGAGGTGAAGCTGCAGCATCGCCCACAGCAGGCGGCGGTGCACAGGCTTCAGCCCGTCCCGCACATCCGGCAGCGAGCGGGAGGTGATGGTGGAAAGCGCGTAGGCGAAATACCGTTCACCGAGTGCTTCGGTGAACGCGACCGGATGGATAACCTCTCCGCCGCCGCCTCCTCCGCCCGCCGGTTTTTCGGGTTTTTCTTTAGGCCGCTTGCTCATTGCGCCGCACCCTTCTCTGGTTTGGTATCATCCCAGATAACATCCAGTGCTTCCGGCTTCTGCTGCACTTTCTCCTTGATTTTCTCCACCACCGCTTTTTTCTTTTCCGGCTCCGCCGCTTCGTCCCAGATAACATCCAGTGCCTTGCCGTCCTCATGGAGAACATTACCCCTGGCCGCGTTCTTGCCGGAATCCTGCGCTTTTATCTCCACCGACGCGGGAGCGGGGGGGGAGGCTGGTTTTTCCACTGCGGGTTTTTCCGGCACAGGTTTTGTCGGCACGGGCACGGCCTGCGGCGCAACAGGAGGGGGCGCGGCCTGCGCTTTCGGCTGTTCCGCCGGAGCTTTGACAGAAACTGTCTCTGCTGGTTTAGCGGATTCTGTGGGGATGTATGCCGCGCTGGTGGGGTTGATATAATCCACGATCGGATCGCCAAGTGCCTCAATCTCTGCCGCCACTTGCTCCTTCGTCTGAACACGCGGGCAGCCCACGATGCTGATGCGCGCGGGGTAAAGGTGGAATCCGTAGACAAGGTAAGCCTGCCCCACCTGGAAATCATATTCATAGAATGCTTCCGTGTCGGCATTTACTTTTCTGCCGGTTTCTTTAGTCAGCCCCTTCCACACACGCTCCACCTGAAACACGATATTGGTGCGCGGCGTGTGCATTTCGTTGGGGTCAATGCCCATCGGCTGCAACTCCCTCACCGTGCCAGTGAACACGACATCGGCCTGATCCGGCGCGTTTTGTGGATCCTGCGCGCCCGCATTCCAGCAGAAATAGGCTTCCGCGCGCGCGGGCGCAACGAACACCAGCAGCAGGGCGAGGAGAAAGGCCGGAAAAAGACGCTTACGCATATTCGTATTGCTCATTGAATTGCTCCCGGAAGCTCTCCATCAACCGCCCGCGCACGGCTGGCATGGCGTTGCGCGCGCTGAAGATGTGCTTGTTCAAGAAATAGCCTGTCAGCCGGAAACCGTCAATGATTTCCGCGATTCCGGGGAGCGTGGCGGGCACTTCGCCCTCCGCACTTTTCTTGAGGAAGGGGGGCAGACGCAGGAGCTTGTCCTTATAGGGTTCGCCACCCGCTGCGGATACGGCGCGCCCGGTTTTCGGTGAAACATAAATAAGATGCTCC
>JAHFPR010000048.1 GCA_023269645.1 Alphaproteobacteria bacterium
CCGCTGGTTCATTATGGATTCCGGCAGCGGCAGCGAAAGCTGTGGCAGGTAAGAAAATCCGTCGGCTGTGAGGTCATACCGGTTCGATTCCGGTCGCGAGCACCATCCTCCGCTGTTTGCTTCGGATGGCGCAGCCATGCGGAGTGCTGGGGCGGAGTGCTGGTGTAAAACGCACGGAACCACACCCTGGCGAGGCTCTGAAAAGGTTTTAGGGCACGGCCATGCCGTAAAGAGAATAGAGCATTTCCAGCACACCGCGCTCTTTCAGTTTCTTCATGGACTCGTCGAATTGCTGCGCGCGCTTGACGGATTGCGTCATCGCCGGGGAAAACCCGATATACACTGGCCCCTGATGCATACTGCCCGCCCAGCGGAGCTTGCTTTCCAGCCCTTCCTTGCGCAGTGCATAATCAATGATCGGCTTGCTGTCGAGGACAATGTCAATGCGCCCGGCCAGCAGTTTTTTAATGTTCTGCCGCAGTGCCTCATTCCCGCCGGCTTCCTGAATAATGCTGCTTTCCTCGCGGTTTTTTTCGATAAATTGCTTGAGGGTGGCATTGTAGCCATAATCCGCAACGATGCCGATGCGCTTTCCTTTCAGCGAGGTGATGCTGTCGAATGTCCACGGATCGTCATGCAGCACATAGAAATCATCGGTGATGTCGTAGATCATGGTTTTCGGAAAGATGAGCGTGGCATCGTCCGTGCTGTTCGCGCCCACCACCGCATCTATTTTCCCTGCCCGCACCGCTTCCAGTGCCTGCGTCCACGGCATGATTTTATACTCCACCCGGTAGCCAAGTGCCTCAAACACTTTCTTCGTGAGATCCACCCCGATGCCGAGTTCCCTGCCGCCAGGATCGCAATTGATGGGACACCAGAGATCCGCCGCAATCACCAGCTTGCGGGCGTTTTCCTCCGCCCGGCTGGTGTATGGTGCAATGCACATTGCACCAGCCGCCACGCACCACAGCAGCATCGCCGCGCTGTTCCGCCGGTAGAATTTTTGCTCCCGCCTGCGTCGCCCATGCCCGAACCACATTTTCCCTCCAGCCCACGATGATAGTGATACTGGCATATTCCATCACCGCACACAACCCTGGCGTACACCACTGCTGGGAGAAAAATCTCTCTTGACATACAACCAATAGTTGAGTAACGTCAGAAAGCCGGGGGCGGAGATAGCACCTCCCAGGAGCGGCGACACCCAAACACTCTGCTCCCCAATCACCCTTATCGTCGTTCCCGGTTCTTTTTTCGGTGGTAGCCCCCCTCCATCACGTCATCACCCGCTCCGAAATTTCGCCGCCGAGGCGCGTGAGAAGTTCCTCCACGCGGTCACTCATTTTTTCCATGTCGGCGAAGCGGAGTGCCTCGATACGCGCGCGGAGGGAGTTCTGCCCCGGCACAGGATAGAACAGCGCGGAAACGCCTTCGTTCGGCGCAAGTTTGGCGATTTCGTGCGTCAGTCCCTCCGCCACCCGCGCAAGCTTTTCCGGCGGAAGATGCGCGAATGTCACCAGCATGGAGCTTTGGGGCATGGAGGTAAGTGGTTAGAGTTCAGAGTTCGGAGTTTAGTGAAATAAAGGAAGAAAGTAAAAGGCAAGGTTGTGCAACCCTTCCCACACTAAACGCTGTACTCCGAAATCTTCTTACTCCTAAAACAGCGATTCCTGATCGTCCTCTTTTTTCTGCCCCCAGCGGCGGGGAGCTTTGCCGCCGCCCGCGACCAGCACGTTTTTCCGGCCATCGCGGAATTCTATTTCCAGCGCCATGCCGGGTTGCGCTGCCTCGGCGGAGGCAACCAGTTCACCCGCGCCGTTCCGCACCAGGGCGAAGCCGCGCGCCAGCACTTTCGTATAATGGTAGCTTTCAAGCAGGCGGGAAAGCGCGCCCACGCGCTGATCTTCCATCGTGATGCGCTGCCGAAGCAATCCGGGTTGCAGGCCTTTCTCTGCCACGGCAAGCTGTTGCTGCTTTTTCTGCAGAAGGCGCGGCAGGCTCTCGCGGTGACGCTCGCCCCAGTCGTCGAGCTTCTGCGCCATCAGCTCCAGCAGGCGGCGCGGATGGGGCAATCCCCGTGCCAGTGCTTCCAGATAAGCCCGGCGTTCCCCGATGCTCCGGGTGACGGCGGTATGGAGGCGTGTGCGGTAATCCAGCACCGTGGCAAGCAACTCCTCGCGCACGGGGACGGCCATTTCGGCACTGGCGGTGGGGGTCGGCGCGCGTTTATCGGAGGCATAATCAATCAGCGTAGTATCGGTTTCATGCCCCACGGCGGAGATAAGCGGGATGCGGGATGCAGCAGCGGCGCGCACCACGTTTTCCTCGTTGAACGCCCATAAATCCTCCAGCGAACCGCCGCCGCGCGCGACGATGATGAGATCGGGGCGGGGAATGCCGGAGGCAGAATCGAGCGCATTGAACCCCGCGATGGCCGCCACCACCTGTGCCGCCGCGCCCTCGCCCTGCACCAGCACCGGCCACACCAGCACGTGCACGGGAAAACGCTCGCGCAGGCGGTGGAGAATATCGCGCAGCACCGCGCCGGTGGGCGAAGTCACCACGCCAATCACGCGCGGCAGGAAGGGCAGGGGCTTCTTGCGCGCTTCGTCGAAAAGCCCCTCGGTGGCGAGTGCCTGCTTGCGTTTTTCAAGCAGTGCCATCAGCGCGCCTGCGCCCGCAGGTTCGATGGTCACGGCACTGAGCTGATAGGAAGAACGCCCGGCATATGTGGTGAGGCGGCCAGAGCAGACGGATTCCATGCCATCTTCCAGCAGAAAGGTGAGGCGCGCGGCTACGCCCTTCCAGCATACGACATTCAGCACCGCGTCGGCATCTTTCAGATTGAAATAGATGTGGCCGCTGCTGGCGCGCTTCAGGCCGGAAATCTCGCCGCGCACACGCACCCAGGAGAAATTATCCTCCACCGTGCGCCGCAATAGCTGCGAAATCTCCGATACCGAATATTCCTGCTGATTATGCGTCAGCGGTGCGGCAGTCTGGAGTTCTTCCGGCAGCATCTCGTTCATCTGGCAAGTATAGCGCGATGCAGGCGGAATTGTCACCCCTCTTGCGCAATCGGCCTCTTGCGCAACCGGTTTCCGTGTCCCGGCAGGGCAGGATTTAATTCTGCATCACCACGCGCAGGGTGCAGGAATTCGTCGTGTTGCTCTGCCGGTATTCCACCACGGGTGTTGGCGGCGTATTGACGGCGTTGGTAGGCGTGGTTGCCCAGCAGGTGGTAGTACCTGTGGCATTGGTGCTGTTGAGCAGCGTAAGAGCATTTGTGGTATGCCCCGTGACATGGATCACCATGCCGGTGTTGATCGTGCCGTCATCCATCTTGTTATCAATGCTATAGGCTTCTGATGGGGTTAGTAAATTTGCGCCGGTATTGGCAATACCACTCCCGAAGGTTAAAGTGCCGTTGCCGCTGGTATAATTCCCGCCGGAAAGGATGGTGTTCACCCCCACCACCCATACATTGACGCTAATATCCGTCATGGCCACGATTCCGCCTTTTTTCAGCTTCGTTATAGGGTAGCCGCCATTTGTCGAGACCGTGGCTCCGTCATACCCGCTCCCGATCAGTCCTGCGAGGGAAAGATCCTGCCAGAACCACAGCAATTCACTGCTGAAACTGGCGGCGAGCGTGTTATTTCCGGGCGTGGCGATGTTGGCGGAATCATCCAGCCTGTCATTGCCATCGCCATTATGCGCTGCCGCGCCAAGATACTGCGTGGCTTTCATCATATCCCCCGGCGTGGCCTTGTATTTCTCGCGGAAGGTGGCGACCGCCGCTTCATATTGCTGAAGCTGCGTGACCACCGCGCGCGTCCGGGCGTTGGCGATCATCTCCGCCCCCACGGCCACACCGGCCACGATCACTCCGATAATCACCAGCACGATAGACATTTCCACCAAGGTGAAGCCTTTTGGGGAAGGGAATGTGCGGGAAGGATGCGGCATTTTTTCTCCGTGGGATAAACGCATAATTCTATATCAAATCCGGCGCAGATGCAAAAAAAACCGTTCCGGTGCTTGACGTGGCCGGGAAAGCAGGTAAAAAGGTTCCACATCTCGGCTCGCAATGTAAGATTTCAGTACCGGATTAGTAAATCCGACATCTTTAGTGCCGCACAGCGGCTTAGGCTCATCGCGCAGGCTAGTAAGCCGGAGCGGGAGTGAACAAAAGGAAAAAACGATGACCATCTCCAGCGATTTCTATACCACGCGCGAATTTCTGTTCACCAGCGAATCCGTGGCGGAAGGCCATCCGGACAAGGTGGCGGATCGCATTTCCGATGCCATCCTCGATGTGTATCTGCGGCAGGATCCTTACGCGCGCGTGGCACTGGAAACGCTGGTCACCACCAACCGCGTGGTGCTTGCAGGCGAAGTGCGCGGGCCGGATTTTCTCAACAAGAATCTGCCGGACATCGCGCGGGAAGCCGTGAAGAATATCGGCTATGAGCAGGGAGGCTTCCACTGGAATAACCTGGAGATCAGCAACTACGTGCACGGCCAATCCGCCGACATCGCGCAGGGCGTGGATGGCAAGGGCGGCGCGACGGAAGGCGCGGGCGATCAGGGTATCATGTTCGGCTATGCCTGCAACGAAACGCCGGAGCTTATGCCCGCCGCCATCCATTATTCCCATAAAATCCTGCGGCTTATCATGGAAGCAGTGAAAGCGGGCGCGCTGCCCAAGCTGGGGCCGGACGCGAAAAGCCAGGTGACGCTCGTCTATAAGGGGAACACGCCGTTGCGGGCGCATTCGGTGGTGGTTTCCATCCAGCATCCGGAAAATATGATGCAGGCCGAGGTGCGCGCGCTGGTGAAGCCATATGTCGAGAAGGCACTCCCGCAGGGCTGGATGTGCGAGGAAAAGGAATTTTACGTCAACCCCACCGGAAAGTTCGTCATCGGCGGGCCGGACGGCGACGCGGGGCTGACCGGGCGGAAAATCATCGTGGATACATATGGCGGTGCGGCTCCCCACGGCGGCGGCGCGTTTTCGGGCAAAGACCCCACGAAGGTGGATCGCTCGGCGGCTTACGCGGCGCGTTACATGGCGAAAAACGTGGTGGCGGCGGGGCTGGCGAAGGCCTGCACCCTCCAGCTTGCCTACGCTATCGGGGTTGCGAAGCCGCTCGCGCTGTATGTCAACACCCACGGCACGGGCGAGGTGAACGAAATCGAGCTGGCGGAGCGTCTGCGGAAAGCCATTGATCTTTCGCCCTGGGGTCTGCGCCAGCATCTCAAGCTGCACCGTCCCATCTATGAGCGCACCTCCGCCTACGGCCATTTCGGTCGCGCACCGGAAGAAGATGGCGGCTTCTCCTGGGAAAAAACGGATCTGGTGGATGCGCTGAAGTAATTGTAATGTGAGTCTTGAGTCTTGAGTTTTGTGATATAAGTACAAAATTCAGGACCCAAAACTTATCAAACCATGCCACGCCCCCCCTTCATCCATTCCTACGCGCGCCCCGGAGGGAGGGGTGTGGGCGAGGCCAATCGCCGCCTGCTGGCGGAGGAATTGCCGAAGTGGGAGATAGCACTAGAGAGCGGAGAGCAGAGAGCGGAGGGCAAAAAGAACATTCCTGCTCTCTGCTCTCTATTCTCTGCTCTCTCCCTTGAAATCGGCTTCGGGAGCGGGGAGCATCTGCTCCACCGGGCGAAGCAGAATCCGGATGCGCTCCATATCGGCTGCGAGGTTTATGTGCACGGGCTGCTGGCCTGCCTGAAGGAGCTTAAAAAAGACCCCCTCGCCAATGTCCGCATTTTCACCGAAGATGGCCGACTGCTGCTGCAGAACCTCCCGGAAGGCGCGCTGAGCCGTGTCTATATCCTGTTCCCCGATCCGTGGCCGAAGAACCGGCATCACAAACGCCGCATCATCAATCCGGAAACGCTGGCACTGCTGCACCGCGCGATGCATCCCGGCGCGGAACTGCACCTCGCCACCGATCATCCGCATTACGCCGCGTGGATGCTTGCGCACCTGGCAAACCACAGCGGCTTCGAGTGGCTTGCCGAATGCGCGGAAGATTGGCATAATCCCCCTGAAGGCCATTGCACCACGCGCTATGAGCAGAAGCGCAAGGCCGGTTCAGCACCGGGTTATTTCCAGTTCCGGCGGGTGTAACATCTACGGGGAAAAGACCATGTTTGAGCACCATACGGAGCAGCTTCTCGCGCCCGCGCTTTTCCTTTGGCGGATGCTGAAAGGGCTGTTCGGCCTGATTCTGCTGGCGGGAACCTCCCTGTTTGTGGGTGTGTTGGGCTACCATTATTTTGAATCGCTGGCGTGGATAGATGCGCTGCTCAACGCCTCTATGATCCTGGGTGGCATGGGGCCGGTGGCGACGTTGCATACCGAAACCGGAAAGGTTTTCGCAAGCTGCTATGCGCTTTATAGTGGGCTGTTCATGATTGTTTCGGCGGGGATGCTCATCACCCCCGTGATGCACAGGATGATCCACAGCTTTCATCTGCCGCACCCCCCGCATCCCAAAGAAAAAACCAGTGGCGAGATGGTGGAAAACGCCTAGAATCATCTGCCATAACCAGGGAGAAAACATCATGAAACTTTATTACAACAAGCGTTCGCCGTTCGTGCGCAAGGTGCAGGTCGTGGCCATTGAGAAAGGGCTGGAGAAGCAGTTAACGCTGATCGAGGCGGATCTCAAGAACAAACCGCAGGGGCTGCTGGATGCCAATCCGCTCGGTAAAATCCCCGCGCTGGTGCTGGAAGATGGCACATTCATCGTGGATTCTCCGGTCATCGCCGCCTATATTGACAGCCTGAATAAAACGCCGCTGCTGATCCCCCGCCAGGCCGCGCGCAAATTCCGCGTGCTGCACATCGAGGCACTGGCGGACGGCATCGCGGAGGCGGCCATTGTCGCCTATATGGAAAGCCTGTTGCCGGAGGAGAAGCGCAACCAGGCACTGATTGATAAAAATACCGGCATGATTTTCCGCACACTCGCCCATCTGGAGGCAGGCGAAATGAAGTGGCTGCGCAGCAAGCGGCTGACCCTTGCGCCCATCGCGGTCGGTGTGGCACTTGGCTATATCAATTTCCGCCTGCCGCAGATCGGCTGGCAGAAAAAACACAAGAAACTGGCGCGCTGGTTCAAAATTTTCGAGGAACGCCCCAGCATGAAGGCGACGCTGCCGCAGGTGGCATAGCACCAGTGTCAGTGCTGGTGTTAGTAGCTTTACATTTTGTGAATAACCCACTAACACTGACACCAGCACTGACACTACTCCGCGCGGGTGTAGTTCAATGGTAGAACGGCAGCTTCCCAAGCTGCATACGAGGGTTCGATTCCCTTCACCCGCTCCAGCTTTATAACAATGATTTAGAGGCTGTCCCAATTCCTTATCAGAACGGGTTGGGGATGCGCGGCAGGTAGCGCATGGGGTTGAGTGTGCGCAGGGTTTTATCAATCACATTATTATGCTTCTTCGCGGCGGGCTGGGGGGGGTCCGGCGCGGGGGCGGGCTGCGGCTCAGAGGTTTCCTCGTCTTCCGGCGCATTGCCGTTATCTTCCGGTGCATCCTGCTCATCGGAAGGCTGCATACTGGCAGGCGGATTTTTCCACGGCTGATCCTGCGCGGGCATTTCCTTGATTTTTGATTCCACGTCCTCGCCCTTGTCCGGCCACCACAGGCGGTTCCAGACAGTGCCGCGCCCCTTGTTACGACGCTCGATCTGCTGCTCTATCTGCGCTTCATCCGGCGAAAGAGCACCTGCGGGTGACGGACGATGCGCGGCATTTTCCTGTTCCTGATAAGGCGAAACAGGATGGGGCACGGCAACCGCCGGAATGGAAATGGCCGGAACGGGGGTTGTTGGAACGGGGGTATCCGCGCCGGAAGCGGAAGCATCTTCGGGCGTGGTATCCGCAGGCGGAGCTTCGTTATCCTGCGGTGTATCCTGCCCTGCGCCAAGCCATTGCATCACGCCGTCCAGCACGCCCCCCTGGGTGGGGATTTCCTCGGCGGGCAGCCCCTCATGTGCCTTTTCCATCACGTCGTGGAAAATGAGGGTGGGCAGTGTGCCGCCGGTCGTGGTTTTCCCCATCGGGCGGTTATCGTCGTACCCTGTCCACACGCCGGTGACAATCTGCGGGGTGAAGCCGATGAACCAGGCATCCTTGCTATCCTGCGTCGTCCCGGTTTTTCCGGCTGCTTCCCGTTTCGCCAGCCGCGCCTTCGTGCCCGTGCCGCGCTCGATGACCGCCTTCAGCAGCCGGTTCATATCGTGCACAGTCTGCTCGGCGAGGACGCGCGGCTGCTTGGCTTCTTCCGCGCCGCGCTCATAGAGCACCTTGCCGGAGCCGGCCTTGATGCTCTGGATGCCATAGGCGCGAACGCGCAATCCACCCGCCGCGATATGTGCATAGGCCTGCGTCATCTCCAGCAGCGTCACTTCATCTGCGCCGAGTGCCATGCTGGGCACGACCGGAAGCGGCGATTCAATGCCGAGCCGCCGCGCCATTTCCACCGGCTTTTCCCGCCCGATGGCTTCCGAAAGCTGCACCGCGATCGTGTTGATGGAAAGCGCGAACGCATCCTGCAGCGGCATATCACCGAGGAATTCCTTATGGAAGTTTTTGGGAGTCCACGGGCCGCTTGCCGTGCTGATGGTGACAGGCTGATCACGCATCACATCGTCCGGGTGATAGCCGCTTTCAAAGCCCGCGAGGTAGACAAACAGCTTGAAGGAGGAACCGGGCTGCCTGCGCGAAAGCACCGTGCGGTTGAACTGGCTTTCCTGGTAATCCCTGCCGCCAACCATCGCCAGCACCGCGCCTTGCGGAGTGAGCGATACCACCGCGCCCTGCTGTTTCTTCAGGTTTTTGTGCAGTGCCTCTTCCGCCGCGTCCTGGATTTTCATATCCAGCGTGGTCTGGATTTCCAGACTGTTCTCATCCTCCGGCACGTTGATATATTCCGGCATCTGGTTCACGATCCAATCCACGAAATAGCGCGCGCGGTTGTGCATCTGCGCTTCGTCGTGTGCCAGGGTCACCGGGCGCGCCTTCGCTTCTTTTTCGGAGATATAGCCCGCCGCCACCATGTTGGTCAGCACCTGCTGCATACGCGCCAGTGCCAGCTCCGGATTGTTATAGGGCGAATAGCGGGTGGGGGCTTTCAGCAATCCGGCGAGAATCGCGGATTCATAGAGGTTCAGCTCGCCCACTTTCTTGCCGAAATACTGGTGTGCTGCTGCGTCCACGCCGTAGGTTCCCACGCCGAGATAGACACGGTTAAGGTACATGGCGAGGATTTCCTCCTTGGAGAAGGTATATTCCAGCCACATCGCCAGCATCGCTTCCTGCACCTTGCGCTTGAGTTTGCGATCCGGCGAAAGGAACGCCACTTTCGCAAGCTGCTGGGTGATCGTGCTGCCGCCCTGCACCATCCTCCCCGCGCGCATATTGGTATAAATCGCACGCATGATGCCTACCACGTCAATGCCGAAATGGTGGAAAAAGCGGCGGTCTTCCGTCGCCAGCACTGCGTGCACGAGGTTCGGCGGGAAATCCTTGTAGGTGAGCGGTTCGCCGTGATATTCGCCCAGCGTGGCGATGCTCTGCCCGTTCCTGTCGAGCAGCAGCAGCCGGGGTGAAGTAGCTCCGCCATAGAGTTTATCGGTGGAAGGGAGGTCGCGCGCGTAGTAAATCAGCACCAGGATAAAAAGCAGCCCCAGCCAGATGCCGAAAGCCGCCGACCGCACCACCAGCCGCCCTACCTGCCCAAGATATTGCCTGACCAGCTCCACGAAGCCCGGAGGTTTTTCCGGAGCTTTCCTTTTACGTTTCCCGGCGGTGGTTTCCGGAACTTCCCCACTTTTTGTTTTGCCGGATTTGCGGGGTTTTTTTGGTGTTTCGTTTGCGGATAATTCCTCCGTTTCATCGGGTGTATCCGATGCATTCCGCGCAGAGGAGCTTCCCCCGCCGCGTTTGTCGCCTGCGCCGCTTCCTTTCCGTTTGCGCGGTTTTGTGTTGTTCGATGACATGGAGGGGTGTATCAAACCTTTTGTCTGCCTTGTTTGCAGAAGTCATAGTAATTCCCTAAAGGAGGAATTACTATGAAAATAGCCTCCGAAAGAGGCTATTTTCCGCCGCGTGGCGAGCGCACCTTCCTTTATTTTCGGTACGAAAATAAAGGGGAAACACTATACGAAGCTATAGAACAATTACGGCAGGGTTGCAATGGCGGAGAAGCGCATGGATGCCGCATATTTTCACCAGTGTGCCAATGCCGCGCTTTCCGCCCTGGAGGATGCGCTGGAGGCCAAGGACAGTGCCGGTATGCTGGAGGTGGAAGCGCAGGGCGGCATCCTGACGGTTGCCGTGGCGGGCAGGCAGTTCGTGCTCAACAAACATGAACCGACCCGGCAGATATGGCTTGCTTCTCCGGTGAGCGGTGCTGCCCGCTTTGTGTATCATGAACCTTCCGGCCACTGGCTCCATACCGTCACTGGAGAGGAATTGCAGGCAATGGTGACGAAAGAAACAGAACAGGGATTATAGCCATGCGCCGCCACACCGCCAACACCGCAAACGCCCCGCGCAAAGGGCGATTGAGTTCGCTTAAATCCCTGTTCGGCTACCTGCGCCCCTACCGGATGCAGATCGCGGGAACGGCGGTGGCACTCACCTTTTCCTCCGCTGCTGTGCTGGCGATCGGGCAGGGGCTGCGGATGCTGGTGGATAAGGGACTCAGCGAGAATAGCGGCGCGGCACTCGATAACGCGCTGCTGGCGTTGTTCGGCATCATCCTGCTGCTTGCCGGGGCGACCTATGCCCGGTTCTACCTCATCACGCGGCTGGGCGAGCGGGTGGTGGCCGACATCCGCCGCGATATGTTCCGGCATCTCATCCGCCTCTCTCCCGGCTTTTACGAAACCACCCG
>JAHFPR010000201.1 GCA_023269645.1 Alphaproteobacteria bacterium
TCCCCTCACGCTTCATTGATGAGATTCCCGCTGAGAATACCGAACGGTTAAATATGAGCGGCATCGGGGTGCGCAGGTAGTTTATGATCATATTTTCGTCATTCCAGCCTGCGCGGGAATGACGGATCAAAATTATTGGGTATGACTAATGACAGAGGCCAATACGAAGATTCGGGAACTGGGCGCGGCGGTGGCGGCGTGGCGCGGCTGGCTGGATGAGGAGCGGTGCTGCTCTCCCCATACGCTGGAAGCCTATGCTAATGATTTTTCAGGATTTATCGCTTTTCTGCGGGAGTATGAAGGGAGCGAGCCGACCCTGGTGATGCTGGAAGCACTGCCGCTCCGTGCCTTCCGCGCATGGCTCGCTGATCGACAAAAACGTGGCTACAGCGCGGCTTCCACGGCGCGCGCGGCGGCAACCGTCCGCAGTTTTTTCCGGTACACAGAGAAGCACGGATTCTGCCGGAACACCGCCATCTTCGCTCTGCGCACCCCGAAACTCCCCAAATCCCTGCCGAAGGCACTGGAGATACTTCAGGCGGCAGATATGCTCCAGGAAGCCAGGAATATTTCGGATACGGAATGGATCTCCGCGCGCGATGCCGCACTGCTGACGCTGGTCTATGGCGCGGGGCTGCGCATCGCGGAGGCACTTAACCTGAAGCGGAAAGATGTGGAGGGGCGGGAAGAACTCCGCATCCTCGGCAAGGGGCG
This sequence comes from Alphaproteobacteria bacterium, assembly GCA_023269645.1. Lineage (GTDB taxonomy): Bacteria > Pseudomonadota > Alphaproteobacteria > Rickettsiales > UBA8987 > JAHFPR01. The sequence goes on from JAHFPR010000201.1 coordinate 715, forward strand.
GAAGGAGCGTATCGTGCCGATGCTGCATATCATTACGGAAGCGGTACAATCCTACATTTCCCTGTGTCCACACTTCATTCAACCGGATGGTTTCTTGTTTCTCGGTGCACGCGGCGGCAAGCTCGACCCAGCCATTTTCCAGCGCACGGTGCGGCACACGCGGCAGCAGCTCGGCCTGCCCGACCATGTGACCCCCCACGCTTTCCGCCACAGCTTCGCCACGCACCTGCTTTCCGGCGGGGGCGATCTGCGCTCCATCCAGGAACTGCTCGGCCACGCCAGCCTCTCCACCACCCAGCGTTACACCAAAGTGGATGCCGACCGCCTGCTCTCCGCCTACGCCGGGCTGCACCCGCGCGGGAAGGCATAAAGATTTTTTCGTTATGTTAACGGTTCCTTAATCTCTCTGTGGTATTCTGAAAAAAGAAAGCCGGGAACGGATAAAAACAGGGAGAATGTCATGAGTGCAACGGGAATACTGGATTCGGTCGCGCATCTTGCCGCATATGGCGCATCGGCCTTCGGCAGCAAGGATACCGCCGAAAAAGCGAATTACGCCGAAGTAGCAGCCGATCTGGTAGCGAAGGCGGCAAGCGACGAAGGGCTGACCGTCGGCGAAGTTGCCGGTGGTGCAGTGGATGCGCTGACAACCAACGCCCTGATGGACAGGGGAATGAACCAGGTGGCTGCCTCCGCGATCGGCGATGCTGCAGCATGGCTGACCGAAAAAGCCGTGGACTGGATTAAAGAAAAAGTGTTCGGGGACGATACTGCGGATAAAAAATTCGATGACCCTGAAGTGCAGGCAAAACTGGAAGAAGAAAAGAAAAATGACGGCCCCGGCCTGGGCACGGCGGCACTCGCGGCGGCAGCTGTGGCAGTCGGCGCGCATTTCCTGGGCGGGAAGGATGAGGAGAAAGCAGCGGGGCAGGATGGTGCTGAACCAGGTTTTCTGGAAAGGGCACTCGCCTGGGTGGAAGAAAAACTTGGCATCAGGGATGAGCCTCCTCAAAGTGCCGCCGAAGCGGCAACGCCCCCCGTGCCGGAGGATCTTTCGCGGGAAGCAACCGGCCTCGTTCCACCGGAATTCGCTGCCACGCCCGCGCAGAACGATGTGGAAATCGGCGATCTGAAGCCCCGGAGCGGCGCAGATTTCGAGCGCGAGCCTGAAGAAAGCCGTGGCCGTGCGGGCTAATCTCCTCCCCAAGCTCATCTTTGCATCCTTTTGGAACGCCGCACGATTCCTGCTGAATACCCTGGCTTTTCACACCGGAATGCGGTAAAAAGGAAGCAGGGAAGGAGCATCGCGCATGGTGGAAAAGGATACTACTATCAAGGAGCTGCTCGCCCGCAACCGGGAGCTGCAGGAGCAACTGTCTTTTTACGCGCATGAGCTGGAAAGCAGCGACAAAAGCCTCACCCAGCTTGCCTATTACGATACGCTCACCGGTCTGATGAACCGCCAGGTTTTCTACCGCACGCTGGAGCACACCCTCACCCGCTCCCGGCGTTACGGCGAACTGTTCGCGGTGCTGGCAGTCAACCTCGATAAATTCAAAACCATCAACGAAACCTACGGCGTGGAGGGGGGGGACAGCCTCCTCAAGGAATTCTCCCGGCGGCTCACCGGCGCGCTGGTCAATAACGGCTACATCGCGCGGATGGGTGCGGACGAGTTCGGTGTGCTGGTGGAGCGCGTGGAGGATATTGACGAATGCGCCGTGGTCGCCCAGAAAATCAACGACATCATGAAGCAACCCTTTGAGGTGCGCCCCGGCGTGGATATTCACGTCACCACCTCGGTCGGCATCGCCACGTATCCCACGGCGGGGCAATCGGTGGAGGAGCTGATGAAGAACGCGGATGCCGCTGTCGCCAAGGCCAAGGAAATGGGGCATAACGGTTTCCAGTATTATTCCGAACAATATGACGTGGACGCGCGGATGCGCCTCAGCCTCGAAAAAGACCTGCGCGAAGCACTGGAAAAACACGAGTTCGAGCTGCACTACCAGCCCATTTTCGACGCGCGCAGCCGCAAGGTGGTGGCAGCCGAGGCACTCATCCGCTGGCGGCATCCCTCGCAGGGGATGATTCCGCCGTTCGATTTCATCCCCATCGCGGAGAAATCCGGCCTCATCGTGCCCATCGGGAAATGGGTGATGTCGGAGGCCTGCGCGCAGTGTGTGCGGCTGCGGCGGGAGGGTTTTTCCGTGCCGATCGCTGTAAATCTTTCCGCCAAGCAGTTCCGCGAGAAGGGGCTGCGCGATACGGTGAAGGACATCCTCTATGAGAACAACCTCGATCCGCGCTTCCTCACGCTCGAACTCACCGAGGGCGCACTGGTGCACGATGTGGAACGCTGCCGGGAAATCCTGGTTTCGCTTACCAATATCGGGGTGCAGATCAGCGTGGATGATTTCGGCACGGGCTATTCCTCGCTCACCTACCTCAAAAAATTCCCGCTGCACACGCTGAAAATTGATAAATCCTTCGTGGACGACGTGCTGCAGGAAAACCAGAACCAGAACATCGTGCGCTTCATCGTGGATCTCGCCCACAACCTGAAGCTCGGCGTGGTGGCGGAGGGGGTGGAAACGGAAGCGCAATACGAATGCCTGCGCGACATGGGCTGCGATAAAATCCAGGGCTATTTCTTCTCCAAACCGCTGCCGGAAAAGCTGCTCATCGCTCTGCTCAAGGGGCAGTGAGGGGCGGCATTTTCCCCTCCTCCACCGCCTGCGGGGGAGGAGGATTTCCTTAACGAACACAGTGAGTTTAGGAAATCCGGAGGGGGTGTCGTCCTGCTTGTAGCAAAG
>JAHFPR010000202.1 GCA_023269645.1 Alphaproteobacteria bacterium
TCTTCCAGGCCAGCGATTTTCTTCCCGACCCCGCCAACACAGGCTTCCAGACCCTGCTGCATGAAATCGCGCATGGGGTGGGGCTTATGCACCCGGATGACAGCAGCTCCTTCAGTGGTGCTACGCTCACCGGCAACGATGCCTCGCTGGATGGCACGATCATGAACAGTGTTGCGGCGCAGTATGGCACACAGACGACATTCGGTGGGATTCCCGTCACGCCGCAGATTTATGACATCGCCGCCATGCAATATATTTACGGCGCGAACCACAGCTACCACTCCGGCAACGATACGTACCGCTTCACCGGGGATCAGGTTTCGGAAACACTCTGGGACGGCAGCGGGACGGATACGATTGATCAATCGCCGACCAGCTATGCAGTGACACTCGACCTGCGCGAGAGCATTGACAATTTTAGCAGCATCGGCTCCGCGCGCGTGTGGAACGCCATCGGCGCGAATATTGAAAACGCGATTGGCGGTTCGGGCGACGATACCATCAGCGGCAACGCGCTCGGCAATACCTTAAGCGGCGGCGCAGGAACGGATACCATCAGCGGCAATGAAGGGGCGGATACGGTCAACGGCAACCAGGGCAATGATACGATCAACGGCAACGCCGGCAACGATAGCCTCTATGGCGGCCAGGATAATGACAGTGTGCGCGGCGGCGCGGACGATGATTTTCTCAACGGCAATCTGGGCAATGATACGATCAACGGCGATAACGGCAGCGATGTCATCCGTGGCGGCCAGGGGAATGATAGTGTGGTGGCTTCTGCGGGGGAGGATACGATCTTCGGGGATCTGGGCAATGATACGATGTCCGGCGGATCGGAGAACGATGTGTTCGTGTTCAGCGCGAATAGCGGGCAGGACCTCATCACGGATTTTGAGTCTGCCGGAGTGGGCGTGGCGGATGTGCTGTGGGTGCTTTCCTCCATCTTCGCTACGGCTGCGGATGCGGTGGCGCATACGACCTTTGTCGGCGGCAACACGGTGATTGAATTCGGTGGTGCCAACTCGATTACCCTGCAGGGCGTACTCGCCATCAACGCCGATGATTTCGTGATCGTTTGAAACTGTGCCCGTGCATGGCTAATTCCCCTCTCTCCGCAAGCATCTGTTTTCCGCCCCCGCTTGCGGGGGAGGAGGATTTGGTTAGCGAACGAAGTGAGTTTACCAAATCCGGAGGGGGTATTTTGCTGCCGGAACCAAAGCAACCCCCTCCGCAAATCCGGCCTGCCTGCGCTTACGCTACGGCACGGCTCGGATTTACTGCCTCCCCCGCAAGCGGGGGAGGAGAGGCAGGGCAGGGAAATTTAAGTTGCGCCCCTTCCGGGCATCTTCTTTCTGCGCTATCCTGAAGGCAAGAGGGGTAGCGTTCTTGGATCATTCCAGATTAAATACAACGTGGCTGAAGCTGGCGCAGCGTCAGGCGGATTACCGCTCGGCGGAGGAATTGCGCGCGCTGCATCAGGCCGACCTTTCGCGTGTGCGCCGTGTCGTCAACGCCGTGTTCGACAGGCTGGAGGAGGATATGCGCCGCCCTGCCGACCCGGAAGACGAAGAACGGAATTTCTGGTGGGGAAGCCGCGAGAGCGTGGTGACCATCCTGCCCAAGCTCGCGCAGATTATCCTGAAAATCGTTCCCCTGGAGCAGAAAATCGCCGATGCGGAACCGGAGGAAGAAGAAGCCGGGCAGCCACTTTCCACAGAAGATATTGCTATCATCGAGCATTATGTCGAACGCATCAAAGACACCGGAAACGCGGATCAGGCTTAGGGACGCGCTGCTGCGGCAGGATTTATCCAGCTTCATTCAGAAGGTTTTTGCCACCTGCAATCCCGGCACGGAATATCTCCACAACTGGCACATTGATTACCTGGCGGAGCATTTGCGCGCGTGCGAGCGCGGGGAAATCCGGCGGCTCATCATCAACCTTCCGCCGCGCGCGCTGAAATCGCTGTGCATCAGCGTGGCGTGGCCTGCGTGGCTGCTGGGGCAAGATCCTTCGCGGCGGATTATCGTGGCGAGCTACGCGGAAAAACTGGCACTGAAACATTCGCTCGATTGCCGCCTGGTGATGCAATCGCGCTGGTATCGAGAGCTGTTCCCCGAAACACGCTTCGCCGAGGCGCAGAACGAGAAACATAAATTCGTGACCACCGCGCGCGGCTATCGCATCGCCACCTCCATCGGCGGCACGGTGACGGGTGAGGGCGGAAATTTCCTGATCGTGGACGACCCGCACAACCCCACGCATATCTTCAGCGAGGCGCACCGCGAGGCGGCGTTGCACTGGTTCGATCAAACCTTCTCCAGCCGCCTCGACGATAAAAAGCGCGGCGTGTTCGTCATCGTGATGCAGCGGTTGCATGAGAAGGATTTAACCGGGCACGTGCTCGGCAAGGGCGCGGGGGAATGGGTGCAGGTGTCGCTCCCGGCGGTGGCGGAGCGGCGGGAGGTGTGCCGCTATGCCGTTCGTCTCCCCGGCGATCTGCTTCAGCCCGCGCGCGAGGGGCATAAGGAACTGGAACAGGCGAAGCGCGAACTCGGCAGCTATGCTTTCGCGGCGCAATACCAGCAAAGCCCCGTTCCGGTGGAAGGCGGAATGGTGAAGCGGGAATGGATGAAGCGGTATCACTATCCTCTCCCGTGTACGGGAGAGGGGAAGCGCATCATCCAAAGCTGGGATACCGCCATTAAAACGGGCGCGGGGAATGATTATTCCGTATGCACCACCTGGGCGGAAACGGATGCTGGATACTACCTGCTGGATTGCTGGCGCGAGCGTGCGGAATATCCTGATTTGAAGCGTAGGGTGGTTTCGCTGGCGGAGTGTCACAAGGCGGATGCGGTGCTGATGGAAGATAAGGCCAGCGGGCAATCGCTGCTGCAGGATTTGAAGCGCGAAACGAAACTGCCGCTGATTGCCGTGATGCCGTTCAAGGATAAAATCACGCGCATGGCCTCCGTTTCCGCATTGTTCGAGGCGGGGAAAATTCACCTTCCGGAATATGCGGCGTGGCTGCCGGATTTCGAGGCGGAATTATTCTCATTTCCCGGAGGCGCGCACGACGACCAGTGCGACAGCGTCAGCCAGTTTTTAATGTGGGCGCGCGGGAAACACGCCGAAAAATGGCGGATTAGAAGGCTTTGAGCGGTTATAAAAAATATTTCAAAAACACCCTTCCGGGCTTCGCGCTTGCATCGTACTATCTAAATATAAGATAGGAAATCTGTAGATAGCTTCCGTCATTCCCCGACTTCGCGTAGCGAAGTATAGGGGAATCCATCTCACAGCATATACTGGACGAAAAATGGATCGCCCTATAATCGCTTCGCGATTCGGGCGATGACGGGGCTGTGCACATCACACATCACAAAAGGATACGCATATGGTGAAACAACCACAGCGCAAGGGTTCGCGTTTGTCGAAGACCTTTGGCAAGCTCCTTGGCAGAAAAGAATTCGACTGGCGGGAATATGCCAGCTTCCAGGCCTATCTGGAAGAGCC
>JAHFPR010000203.1 GCA_023269645.1 Alphaproteobacteria bacterium
GAACGCCACAAACAACGAGATGGCAACCCCGCCCAGCAGCCCCATATAGGGGATGAAGGAAATCAACCCCGCCGCGAAACCGATAAGCAGCCCGAAATCCAGCCCCACCAATGAAAGCCCGATGGCATAATACACACCGAGAATCAGGCAGACATTGCTCACTCCACGGATAAACCCGGAAAGCGTCTGATCCACCAGCCGCATCTGCTCGCGGATAACGGGCGCATATTCCAGCGGTAGCCAGCTATTTATCTTGGCAACCATGCGGTCATAATCCCGCAACATATAAAATGACACCACGGGACTGATGAGCACCAGCGAAAAAATATTCAGCACCGCCATGCCGGATTTCAGGAGTTTGTTGGCCATATCGCCGCCAAATTTCAGCATCCCCTGAGAGGCATCCAGTGCCTTCTCGCTCACCTGCGCCTGGCTCATATCCTCTGGTTTTGCCTGATTGATGAGTGCCATCACTTCATCAATGCGGCTGCCGAAATGCTCGCGGAAAGACCCCATATATTGCGGAAGATTTTTTGCCATCGCAACGAACTGGTCGTAGAGGATGGGGAGAAGTATCACGCCCGCCAGAATTCCCACGACAAAGAACGTGCCGATAATAATCGCGGTCGCCACGCCGCGCGAGCAGCCCCAGAGTTCCAGCTTGTCGGCGGCGGGATCGAGGAAATAGGCTACCATCATCCCGAATACGAACGGCAGCAGAATATCCCCCACCTGCATCACCACATAGCCGAGTATCAGGCCAAGCCCTATCCAGAACAGCAATCTCTCTCTTCCGGTCATAATTTCTTTCCTTATCCTTTGGGGGGCGTGGCAGGTGGCGTTCCCGCCGGCACTTCCGGTGCTGGCAAAACAGGGGCGGGCGATGCAGCGGCGGGCGGCGCGGCAGACGGCAGGGCAGAAGGCAAAGCAACTCCACCCCCCTGTGTTTGCGGCTCATCCGTCCGCAACGCCCAGCCTTCATCCTCCCGCATCAGCACCAGGCCGTGCGGGCGCAACGCCGCAGAAAAACTATCAATATCGCCGACGTAAGACAATATCAGCGTCACCTGCGAGGTAGTAATTTCCTGCACGTCCATACCCCGCAGGAGATCACTAGCCTCCAGGCGTTTCTGAATCTGCTGCCAGCCCGCGAGGGAGGAAATGGGCGCGGCAATCGGCAATTTTGAAACTATCTCCGTCCTTCCGGCACGAATATCGTCCGCAATATCGGCAAGCAACACCTCCACCGCTTCGGCCATCGCCACGCCGGAAGCCCCTTCAAAATTTTCATGCCGGGTAACGAACGTCGCCCCGCCCACCTGATGCAAATGCACCGCAAGCGCGCCACCAGCGTCATCCGCTTCCACCAGCAGGATGTGCTGCGCACCGTATTTCCTCGCCAGTGCCTTGAGCGCACGGTAATTGGCGGAAGTAATATCCTGCACACCCACCTGTTTTATATCATCAATATCGCCGAGCGGCAGGATAATTCTTTTCTCATTTTTGGCGGCAAGCGCGTTCCGCCACGCCTTCTGCCAGGCGTTATCATCCTCCCACAGCTTGTATTCCTTGCCCTGATGCAGAAGCGGCAGCAGCAGCGTTATCCCGGCAGGCTTCACCGGAACTTCGCCAAGCTGCACCGTCTGGTCGCAACCGTTTTCAGCCTGTTTCGCGCGCGCCTCCAACCCCGGAAGCGCATACAGCACCGCTATCACTACCATTCCGGCGAACCATCGTATCGCTTGCATCCCGTCCTCAAACCAATTATCCATACTACGTATTCCACGCCCTGAGCGCGCGGTCAATGTAACAAAGAAGTTTCTATGAGCCAACCGAAAACACCCGCCCCCGCAACTTACCGCGATGCAGGCGTGGATATTGACGCGGGCGATGCGCTGGTGGAACGCATCAAACCCTTCGTGCGCCTCACCAAACGCCCTGGCGCGGATACGGAACTCGGTGGATTCGGGGGGTTGTTTGATCCGAAATCGCTCGGCTATAAAGATCCCATACTGGTTTCCGGCACGGATGGTGTTGGAACCAAGCTGGAAGTCGCCAAGCACGTGGGCAGGCACGGCACGGTGGGCATAGACCTGGTGGCGATGGTGGTGAACGATCTCGTCGTGCAGGGCGCAGAGCCACTGTTTTTCCTGGATTATTTTGCCTCCGGCAAGCTGAATGTGGAGCAGGCAGCGGAAGTCATCCGGGGCATTACAGAAGGCTGCCGGGAGGCCGGATGCGCGCTTATCGGCGGGGAAACCGCTGAAATGCCGGGGCTATACCAGCCGGGGGATTACGATCTGGCCGGATTCGCCGTGGGGATGGTGGAGCGCAGCCTGCTCCTGCCGCGCGCGGATATTGCCGAAGGCGATCTGATAATCGGGCTTGCCTCCAGCGGCGTGCATTCCAACGGATTTTCGCTGGTGCGGCATCTTGTCAAGCAATCCGGCGCGGATTATAAGGCCACGCCGCCCGGTTTCGATAAGCCGCTGGGTGAGGCACTGCTCGCCCCCACGCGCATCTATATCCGGCAATGCCTGCCGCTCGCCAAGGCCGGGCTGGTGAAAGCGATGGCGCACATCACCGGCGGCGGCATCACGGAAAACCTGCCGCGTGTGCTGCCGGAGCATCTCTCCGCAGAACTGGATTGCGCCGCCTGGAATCGCCCGCCAGTGTTCCACTGGCTCCAAAAAACCGGAAATATCGCGGTGGAAGAAATGCTGCGCACCTTCAACTGCGGCCTCGGCATGGCACTGGTGATCGCCCCGAAAAAGCTGGCGGAGGTGCGCGCGGCACTCGTACAACATAATGAGCCGTGCCAGGTTATCGGCTCTCTTGTATCACGCGGGCAGCACACGATGCTGTATGAGAATATCGCTGCGATACGCGATGCGTAATTATGCTTGACGTAACTATGGTTATGTGATACGTTACTACCATGATCCAGTCGTTCCGGTGCAGGAGAACGGAAGCGTTGTTCCGGCGTGCGGCGATTGCAGCGGAGTGGCGGAATTTTTCTGCCGTAGCCTTGCGAAAACTGAAATATCTTCATGCCGCGCCTGCAGTACACGATCTGCGCGTTCCACCTGGCAACCGCCTGGAGAAGTGCCACGGCGACCGTGCCGGACAATGGAGTATCCGGATCAACGACCAATGGCGCATCTGCTTTGAGTTCAAAAATAACGGCGCGTACAACGTAGAAATTATAGATTACCATTAAGAAAAATATGGCATCAGGAGAAAACAAATGACCGCCATAGCACCAACACATCCGGGTGAAGTGCTGCGGGAGGAATTCCTGAAACCGATGGGCATTTCCGCCTACAGGCTTGCGAAGGACATCGGCGTACCGACCAATCGCATCACTGCCATCATCAAGGAACAGCGCGACATCTCGCCCGAAACCGCATTGCTGCTTTCGCGCTTTTTCAGCGTTTCCGATGCGTTGTGGCTTAACTTGCAGGCGCACTACGATCTGGAACGCGCCCGCGATATGCTGGTAA